>DAIQPV010000169.1:0-7122 GCA_036787145.1 Rhodospirillales bacterium | reverse complement strand
GCGGGATTGCAGGAGACATAGACAACGGGCGCCACCCGCGAGGCGGCAAGGGCGTGGGTCTGCGCCCGGGCGCCGGCCCGGGGTGGATCGATCACGACACCGTCAAAGCGGTCGAGCTCGCCGGAGGCCAGCGGCTGGACAAACAGGTTGCGCCGTTCGCAAGTGATCCGCCCGGCCAGCGCCGGGTTTTGCCGTGCCGCCGCCGAGAGGGCGGAGATGGCCTCTGCGTCGAGATCGACGGCGCAAACGCGCGCGCCCCCGGCTGCCAGCGGCAGCGTGAACGTACCGCAACCCGAGAAGAGATCGGCCAGCGAGGACTGCGGTGGCACCGCCTCGCGGACCGCCGCCAGCAAGGCGGCCTCACCGGTCAGGCTCGGCTGAAGGAAGACCCCCGGTGGAACGTTGACCGGGACACCCGCAAACAAGACCCGCGCCGGACGACGCAGCGCCAGCGGTTCGACCGGATCGTCGGCGGATCGCCGCCAGGAGAGCCGTGCCAGGTCCGCCTCGTCCGCGAACCCGGCGAGCCGTTGCAGCGTTTCCCCGGTCAGCCCGGCCAGACCCTCCCCCAGCACGTCCAGGCCGCCCTCGAGCCGGGTCACATCCACCCGCGCCCGCGACCCCGGGGAAAGCAGCTCGGTCAGCAGGCGGCGCAGCGGCGCCAGCAGTGCGGCGATCGCCGGATCGAGCACCGGGCAGACGGCCACATCGACGACGCGGTGCGAGGCGCGCATCTGGAACCCGAGCCGCGCCGGTGCCGATTCACCCGGCCGCGCCGCGGTCAAGGTGGCGCGCCTTCTGGCCCCGGCGGGCGTGCGGACGAGGGGAGCCATGCGGAAGTCGGACAGGCCGACGCGGGCGAGGGCCACGCTCAGCCGGTCCGTCTTCCAGGCCGCATACTCCGGGTCGGCGAGATGCTGAAGCGCACAGCCGCCGCAGGCGGCGAAATGCGGGCAGGGCGGTTCGGCGCGTCCGGGGCCAGGTGCCAGCAGGGAGACCAGGCCGGCTACGAAGCCGTCGCCGCGGCGCAGCCCCAACCTCACCCGGGCGCGATCCCCGGTCGTCGTCAGCGGCACGTAGAGCCGACCCCCCGGCGCTTCGGCGATGCCGTCGCCCTGTTCGCCGATGCGGAGAATATCGACCTCGATTTCGGTGGCATTCCCGGCCGCCGCTGACCGGACGGGCTGTCGCGAACGCCCAGGCCTTGGCGAACGCCCAAGCCGTGGCGAACGCGCAGGCCGCCTCATACCGTCCCGTCGCGGGGCCGAATGCTCATCGCGTCAATGCGGCAATGCCAAGCAGCAGCAGAAGGGGCACGACCGCCGTCGTAAGCCACACGCGCAGGGTCAGCCACCAGAAGGGCGTGTAGCCCAGTCGTTCGCAGACCCGGTCGAGGAGCAGCACCGATGTGAAAGCCACGGCGAGAAAAAGCGCGGCGAAGGCGCCGGGGAGCAGTACGCTGATGCAACTTGCGAGGGCAGGCAGGACGCTGAGGCCAAGGATTCGGGGCGCGTCCAGCTCCAAGGCGGAGCCGGCCAGAGCGGCCGATGCGAATCCCCAGTGGATCCCGCCCAGGAAGGCGAGGATGAAGGCTGCGTACGCAAGGGTGATGCGAAGCACGGGAACGCCGAACGGCTCGCGGACCGCGAGCACCATGACGACGCCGGCAAGCAGCGGGATAATGCCCCCGATACCAAGGATCTTTGCCTCCGGCGGCATTCTGTTGCTGCGCAACGCCCACAGGTCCAGTTTGACCACGCTCTCGGAACGACGGCGCCCACCACGCAAGAATTTCAACAAGGCAGTTCCCCGATATCCCGCAGCGTTCGTGCCGCTGTTTTGGATAACCCGGATCGATTGCGGGGGACAATCTGCCGGGTCCGGCGGGTCCGCTCATGTGTCGCCCGTCCGGCCCGCTTTTCCCGCAAGCGCGTGGAGGAGATCCATCGGAAGAGGGAACACGACCAAGGAAGATCGCTCGGCGCTCATCCCCTGCAGCGTCGTCAGATAGCGAAGCTGAATTGCTTGAGGCTGAGACGACAGAATCTGCGCGGCCTCCATGAAGCGCTGCGCCGCCTGCAGCTCGCCCTCGGCGTCGATGATCTTGGCGCGGCGGCCGCGCTCCGCTTCTGCCTGCCGGGCGATGGCGCGGATCATGCTCTCATCGAGATCGACACGCTTCAGCTCGACGTTGGCAACCTTGATGCCCCACGCCTCCGTCTGCTCGTCGAGGATGCGCTGGATGTCGGCGTTGAGTTGTTCGCGCTCAGCGAGCATCTCGTCCAGTTCATGTTGGCCCAGGACAGACCGGAGCGTCGTCTGCGCCAGTTGGCTGGTTGCAACTTCGTAGTTCTCGACCTGAATGACCGCCTTCTCCGCGTCGATAATTCGATAATAGATGACGGCGTTCACCCGAACCGAAACGTTATCCCTGGAAATGACATCCTGCTGCGGAACGTCGAGGACGCGGGTCCGCAGGTCGATCCTGACCATTTGCTGGATGACCGGAAGGATCAAAATCAGACCGGGTCCCTTCACTTTCCAGAACCGGCCGAGCAGGAAGACGACGGCGCGATCATACTCGCGCAGCACCCGCAGAGAGGTCGCGATGAGCAACACCAGCAGGACCACGATGATGATGGCGGCCCCGGTCAGCGGAACGTACATGTTCGCCTTTCGCCTCGTTTCAACGTCGGTCCTCCGGCTCGACCTCGACCGTCAGCCCGTCGATGTCAATAACCCGAACCCTCTGCCCGGCGGTCAGCCGGTGCGGTGAGCGTGCCTGCCAGGCTTCGCCATGGACGCGAACCCGTCCTTCGGCAACGGCCCACTCGATTACGGAACCCCGGCTGCCGCGCATCTGCTCGGGACCGGCAACTACCGGCCGTCGGCGCGCCCGCAAGACGACTGTGGAGAGCCCTATAAAGATCGCTCCCAGCACCAGTGCTGCCGACCCGATCACCTCCCAGGCGATGGTGAAACCCGGCACATCGTCTTCCATCAGCAGGACAGAGCCGAGCACAAAGGCGACCAGCCCGCCGATGCCGAGCACACCGAAAGCCCCCACGAACGCTTCGGCCACCATCAGGCAAGCGCCCAGCACCAGCAGGGCAACGCCGCTGTAATCCACCGGCAGGACGTGGAACGCATAGAGAGCCAGCAGAATGCAGATGGCGCCCACCACCCCCGGACCGACCAGTCCCGGGGTGTAGAGTTCGAAAATCAGGGCGTACACGCCGATCAGCATGAGCAAGGCGGCGACGGTGGGATTGGTGATGACCGCCAGCAACTGGGTGCGCCAGTCCGCGGTCTGCGGCACGACGACGGCTCCTGCTGTGGCCAGAACCACGTCGCCTGCCGAGGTCCTCACGGTGCGGCCGTCGATCGCGCGCAGCAGCCCCGGCACATCGCCGGCGATGAGGTCGATGACATTACTCTTGAGGGCCTGCTCCGCCGACAGGCTCGCCGCCTGCCGAACCGCGTCCTCGGACCAGGCGTCGTTTCGCCCGCGCAGTTCCGCGAGGCTGCGGATGTAGGCGACGGCGTCGTTGACCGCCTTCTCGGCCATCCCGGGCGTTTGGCGGTGGCTGTCGTCGGCGACGGGTTTGGTCTCTTCCGGGGCGCCCAGCTGCACCGGGGTCGCGGCACCAAGGTTCGTGCCTGGCGCCATCGCCGCGATATGGCTGGCATAGAGAATGTACGTGCCTGCACTGGCGGCTCGGGCGCCGCCCGGAGCGACAAACGCCGTGACGGGGACAGGAGAGGCGAGGATGGAACGGACGATTTCCCGCATCGACGTATCGAGACCGCCCGGTGTGTCCAGCCGAAGGACCACCACGGCTGATCTGCGTTCCACTGCCTTGACGAGACCTCGCGCGACGTAGTCGCTCGCGGCGGGTCCGATGGGGCCCGTCAGCTCCAGCACGACGGCCTGACCCGATAAGCGCTCCTGAGTCTGCGCCGCAAGCGCAGTGGGGACGAGCAGAGCCAGCAGGAGCATCACAGCGAGACGGAGCGTGCGGTCAACCGGCATCGCCCGTCTCCCCGCTTGCGGCGAGCGCCGTCAGGCCCTCGCGATAGCTGGGATAGCGCAGGCGGACACCCAGCTCCCGCTTCATCCGGCCGTTGTCCACCCGCCGGTTGTCCCTCCAGAAACTCCGCGCCATCGGCGACATTGCCGGCCACGCGTCTTCAAGGGTGAGCAAGGGTGGGACTGGAGCGGCGAGAAGACGGCAGGCGAAGGCTGCCACCTCCGCCGGCGCGGCCGGCTCGTCATCGCAGACGTTATAAATGCGGCCAGGATCGGGGCGTTCAATGGAGGCACGGAGCACGGCGGCGATATCATCCACGTGGATCCGCGAGAAGAGGTGCCCCGGCCGTTCGATCCGCCGTGCCTCTCTCCGGCGAACCTGATCAAGGACGTTGCGTCCGGGACCATAAATCCCCGCCAGCCGAAAGACGTGGACCGGAACTCCCTGCTGTTCATGCAGGTCGAGCCAGCGGCGTTCCACCGCGGCCCGGCGCGCGCTGCGTTCGACCGTCGGGCGCAGCGGTGCCGTTTCGTCCACCAGCGCGCCTCCGGTATCGCCGTAGACGCCGGTCGTCGAGAGGTACCCCAGCCAACGCAGCTTCCGGTTTGCGGCAAGCAGTGGCGCGTGTTGGTCGAGAACGGGATCGCCCTCGGCATCAGGGGGTACTGAAACGAGAACGTGCGTCGCGTCTGCGATCGCGGCGGCCGCATCGGCCAACGGCCTGCGGCGATCGAAAAGAAAGGCTTGAATGCCGTCAGCGAGGAGGTGGGCTCGCTTTTCTTCCGTGCGACACGTCCCGGCAACGGCCCAGCCCTCGGCTCGCAGAAGCCGGACCAGAGCGGTCGCGCTGTAGCCGTAGCCGAAGCAGAACAGGCGCGGCACGAACTCGCTGTCGGCAGGGCTCACGGCGGTCACGGCAGGCTCGCGTGCGATTTCCTTGCGTCCCATCCTTGCCGAACGGCAGGCGTCGCGTCAGTCTACGCTGCTGCGTGCGCTGGAGGTAGAAAGGAATGCTGACCGGTCGCTCCTGGTTTACGGCTCTTGCTGTCGTGCACTTGGCCGCGGCAAGCGCCGCTGCCGCGGCGCCGCAAGGCGGGGCGGCGGGGGAGGGCGAAAAGCGCTATCGCGCTTGCATGGCGGCGGTTGCGACCGATGCGCGGCAGGCGCTCGCCGATGCAAAAGCGTGGGCCAAGGCAGGCGGGGGTGATCCCGCAGAGCATTGTGCCGCCGCGGCCGAAATGGCGCTCGGCCAGTACGTCGAGGCGGCGGAAGCCCTGCAGAGTCTGGCGCGACACGGTGGCGCGGAAATTGCCGGAAATCCCGCTTTGCACGCGTCGCTGTGGGGCCAGGCCGCGCATGCCTGGCTTGCCGCGGACCGGCCTGAGCAGGCGGAGGCGGCAGCGACGGAAGGAGCAAAGCTGCTACCGCGCAACGCCGAATTGCTGGTGTTACGCGCGCGTGCCAGGGCGGAGCAAAATCGACTGGGCGACGCTTACCTTGATCTCGATAACGCCATCCATCTCGACCCATCGCTTGCTGAAGCTTACGTCTTTCGTGCCAATATCCTGCGACGACGGGGAACCCTCGATGCGGCGGCGGCCGATCTGGATAGGGCGCTGAGCTTGGATCCGGATCAGCCGGAAGCGCTTCTGGAGCGGGGGATCGTTCGCCGGATGCGCGGCGACGACGCCGGCGCCCGCGCCGATTGGGAAAGGCTCGATGCCGTCGCTCCAAAAACACCAGCAGCCGAGGCGGCGCGGCTGAACCTGGAGAAGATGCAGAAAAACGAATAGCGGAGACGTTGGTTTGCGGCGCGGGAACAGGAGCCGCAAAGGGCGAAAACGCATCTGAGTCTGAAATGGGAGGGCATAGAATTGACCGAAGCCTATCTTCTTGGTCGTGTCTTGTTGTCCTTTGGCGAGAACCAAGATGCAGAGAGCATTGTCGGTGAGTTGTCCGCTGCCGCGTTCGATGGCGCGGGCGGCTTGTGGGTCTCTTCCGACGAACTGAGTTCGGGGCGCATCACGTTGTCACGCCTGGAGCCGGACGGCGAGCTGAGCTTCTCAAACCATCAGCAGTTTGAACTGCGCGACTACATCGATCTGCCCGCCGATGGCGAAGAGAAGACCGAGGCCGATATCGAAGGGCTGGATGTCGCTGACGGATATCTGTGGTTCACCGGCTCCCACTCCAGCAAGCGATCGCGTCCAAAGGGCAAGAACCGCGACAAGGATCTGGAGCGTCTTGCCAGAGTTGAACGCGAAGCCAATCGCTTCCTGTTGGGCCGGATCCCGCTGGTTGAGGGGACGCCCGCTGCTTCGGGGACGTCGGTGAACAGTCTCGGCGGGAACCTGAACGCGGCGCGGCTGGCGGATGGCGAGGGGGGTAACGCGCTCGTCGAGGCGTTGCGTGATGATCCACACCTGGGGCCCTTCTTGCGGACGGTCCACGGCGCTGATGGCAGCGATACCGTATTGCCACTTGCCAGCAAGGAGAACGGCTTCGACATCGAGGGGCTGGCCGTATTCGGCAAGCGACTGTTTCTCGGCCTGCGGGGGCCGGTTCTGCGCGGCTGGGCGACGCTGCTTGAATTGGAGCCGCAAGAGGAGGCTCCCCGACGCCTTGGACTGGCGGCCGTTTCGCAAAGCGAGGGCCGTTATCACAAGCATTTTGTCGATCTCGCCGGGCTGGGCATCCGGGAGTTGATGCGGGATGGCGACGATCTCTTGATTCTTGCCGGGCCGACGATGACGCTACAGGGGGCTTTGCGCGTCTATCGCTTGCGCGATGCGAGTGGCCTCGGGAACGACAGCATCACGTCCACCGATGGCGGGCGGCTGGAATTGCTGTTCGACCTGCCGAGCGTCCTCGATGGGGACAACGCCGAAGGCTGCGCCCTCCACAAGTGGCTCAGCGAACCCGGCTTGTTCGTTGTTTATGATGGACCCGTTACCTCGCGCCGGCCGCGGCCGGGCGCTGTTTACGCAGACGTCTTCCGATTGCCGAGGTGAGTCGCCGTTGCGCCGGAACCGCAAAAATCGACCCGCCGGCAGCAGCCTTCAACCACCGCGTGCCGTCTGACCCCCGCTCC
>DAIQPV010000168.1:0-7178 GCA_036787145.1 Rhodospirillales bacterium | reverse complement strand
TGATTGATGCCGCGGGCGTGCCGCGAGCGCAGATGCGCGCACACTTTGTTGATGTCGAACGGGATCTCCGGCACCAGGACGACATCGGCGCCGCTGGCAATGCCGCTGGCCAGCGCAATCCAGCCGACATCCCGGCCCATCACCTCCAGCACCATCGTTCGCCGATGGCTGGCCGCTGTCGGCTGCAAGCGATCCGCGGCGTCCACCGCCACTTCGACGGCGCTCATGTAGCCGATGGCGAAATCGGTTTCCGCCAGGTCATTGTCGATCGTTTTCGGCACGCCGATGAACGGAATGTTTCCCTCTTTGGCGAGCCGGGCGAGGATGCGGGCGCTTCCGTCGCCGCCGATGCCGATGAGCGCATCCAGGCGAAGCGCCTTAAAGCCCTCGATCGCCTCGGCCGACCGGTCTTTGATCGTGCCGTCGGGCATGGGGTATTCGAAGGGATTTCCTTTGTTCACCGTCTCCAGCGCGGTTCCGCCCTTGCGCAGGAAATCACTGTCGACGTCTTTGGTCGTGAGGTCACGATACCGCACCGGCCGCTCCAGCAGGCCGGCGGTACTGGCCAGAATGCCAACCGTCGAAAGACCATATTCCTGCGCGCGATACGTGATGCTGCGAATTGCCGCATTCAGCCCCGCGCAGTCACCACCCGAGGTCAGGACGCCAATGCGATTGTGCTTCAGCTTGAACTGGCTCACGTCGCTGCTCCTTTGTAATCCCGGGGCGCCCTATAGCACGGCGATACGACGCCCGAAAGGCCGCGCCCGCGGTGGGCTATTCACCAATCACCGAGAGCAGGACGCTTTCGACCATGCTGCCGGAATGATCGGTAAACGTGCCACCTCCGGCCTTTGCCACGCTCTGAAAGAACGCGCGGTCGATCAGGCCGTTGGCCACCGCCCCGGGGGTCGTGACAAACAGCGCCGAGACGCTGCGGTTCTTTGCCCGGCCGACGAACGCCTGAACGAATTGCAGGGCTGCGGCCTGCTCGGCGTCGTGGGCTGCGGCGTCGCCGATCAGCACGAGAACCTGTCGGGCGGCGGGGCGGAGCGGCATCGATGCCGCCGCCTGCAGGCCGAGGTAGACGTCCTCCTGGATGGTCTCCGAACCGATGGTGGACGTCTGCATCTGCTGCAGGAAGGCAAGCACGCGCGGCAGGAAGCGATCCGTGGCGGTCAGAGGCAGGATCGTCAACGGCTGGCGACCTGTATCCCGGTCGGTATAGGCGACGATGCCCACGCGCAGGCTTGGCACAAGCCTTTCCAGCACGCGGACAATTCCCCGCATCGACGTCCTGAGCTGGCCGATCGCGGGCGTCATGCTGGCGGTGGTATCGACGACAAAGACCAGGTCCAGCTGATCGGCGGTGAGCGTCCCAGCCGGAGGAGCTGGCGGCGCCTTCGGCGCTGGAACCTGTGGGACGGGAGGAACGCGAGCGGCCGACTGGGCGGCGGCGGCCCGCGCCTCGGCGGCTGCCGCCAGGGCCGTCACCCGCTGGAGTTCGGCTGCCGTGGTCTTGGCCTGCGCCTGCTCCCGTGCCGCCGCCGCTGAGAGCGAGGCCGCCTCCGCTTCCGTCGCCGCGGCGGCCGCGGCCGATTCCCGCAACGTTGCCTGAGCATCGAGGGTCTTGCGCCAGTACGGCATCATCATGACCAGCAGCAGAACGAAAACACCGGTGGACATCGCCAACACGTCGAGGGCCGACATGGAAAAAAGCTGCAGATCGCGCCGGCGGCGGAGCATGCGTCGTGCCGCCTAGGCAACCGTCGCCTGATCGCTCAACGGGCGGAGCGTCAGCCGGATGCGGCCACAGAGCAGGGTCTGTCCCGGGGCGAGGGGCGACGGACGGAACGGCGGCAACGCAGCGCTGTCCACCCACGTGCCGTTGAGCGAGTTGAGATCCTCGATGAACGGCTCCCCCTCGGCCAGCCCGATGCGGAAGTGCCGCCGGGAGATGCTCTCGTCAGCGAGCACACGCTCACACAAGGCCGGATGACGGCCAACGACGACGCCAAGATAGGCCCGCGCCAGCTCGGTTTCGCCGAAGCCCAGGCGAACGGGCAGGCCTGCCGGATCCTCTCCTACCAGGACCCAGCCTTTTTCCAGGGGCGGGTCCCCGTCACGAAATGGTGGCATCGCTGTGTCCTCCCGATCAGCTGCTGCGGCCGGCGTTGTCCAGTACGGAGAGCAGGACGCTTTCGAGTATGGCACCCTGGTAATCCGAGAAATCGCCGCCGCCGGCCTGGGCGAGCTGCTGGAAAAACGAGCGGTCGGCCGGCGTATTGCCGGTGAAAATCGTGGCCACCGAACGCGGGGCTGCAGCGGATCCACTGGCCCGGAATTGCCGCGCAAGGTCCAGCGCGCGGGCGACCGATGTCGGATGGGCGCGCGCGTCGCCGACGATCAGGATGCGCCCATGCGCGTCCCGGCGCCAGGACTGGCCGACCGCAATCGCCAGGGCCTCGTCAACGGCTTCCGGGTCATCGCCGCCGCCGCCGGCTGCCAGCCCGCGCACGAAGCCGAGTACGCCTGCGTCGCTGCCGCCGCCAACCAGCCCCAGCGGAAACGCGCGGGTGACATACGCGTCGCCGGCGTCCCTGTAGGCAACGAACCCGACCCGCAAGGCCGGCGACAGCCGCTGCAGCACGCGGATGATGCCGAGCAGGTTCGCCTGCGCATCTGCAAGCTCGTCGCGCATGCTGCCGGTGGTGTCCATGACGACGACCAGGTCGAGATCGTCGATCCGGATCCCCGGCCTGCGCTGCGACGCCGGCTTTGCCGTTGCCGCCGCTGCGGCAGCGGCACTTGCGTCTGCCTGCCGGCGCTCGGCGTCAACAGAAGCGGCCTGCCGCAGAGCGGCGGCCGCCGCCGCTTCCGCCGCACTCAGCCGGTCGCGCGCCCGCGCGAGCTTCTGTTCGGCGCTGCGCTGGGTCTCGGCGGCCTCGGAGAGGGCGGTGGCAGCGGCTTGCCTCGCTTGTTCCGCCCGCACCGCCCGGGCTTCCGCCTCCGCCGCCTCGGTCCGCAACTCGGGCTGTCGCAGCCAGAACGGAAACAGCATCAGCGCCAGCAGCATGAACGCGCCCAGCGAGGATGCGAACAGGTCCAGCGCGGAGATGCTCAGGGTCTCGAAGGTGGCGTGCCGGCGCGGCTGCACGTCGGCCTCAGTCTTCGAACAGGCGGTTGATCAGGTTATCGAGGCAGTACTGGCCGCTCTCGTTCAACGCGCGCTCCTCGCGGGCCTGGACGATGTGCTGGACCAGCACCAGCACGGTCGACATGCACAGGGCGACGAGCGTGGTGTTGAACGCCACGGCAAGCCGCTCGGTCAGGTTGTGCAGGAACTGTGGATCCTGCATATCGGCGTTGCCCGCATAGTCGAGCGCCAAAGCAATGCCGAGCACCGTGCCCAGGAAGCCCAGCGCCGGGATCGCCCAGATGACGTAGCGGATCAGGGTGTACCGCAGATCGATTTCGTGCAGATAAAGCTCAAGGCTGGAGTTGAGCAGGGCGTTGGCCTGATCGACCGACTTGCTCGTCTGAAACTGGATGACGACGCGGTGGATCAGCCGGGGGAGGAAGCGCTTCTCGCCGGTTGCGCCGGGCGAGCGGGCCTCCCGGGCGCGGGCATAGATCCGCCGCAGGTCGGGGGCCTGCAACACCGTCGTCTCGTCCTCGGGAAGGTAGCCCTGGCGAAGCTGGGCGCGCTCGGCGGCGGCTTCGCGCGCCCGCACCAGCAGTTCCCCGAGACCGAGGAAGAAAACGACCCATTGCACCGTCTGCACGGTGAACGGAAAGGTTGTCTGCCGCACATCCAGCAGGGCGACGGCCCACGGAACGGGCAGCAGCGCCTGCATCGCCCAGATCACGGCCACGGCGGCCAGGACGCTGAGGAACAGGATCAGCGAGCGTCCCCAGCGGCGGCCGCCACCCCCTGAATCCGTCGCCTTGGTTGCCGGTCTGCCGACGTCGCCTGCATTGTCCGGCATCAGGGCCTCCGGTGAATGATTTCGCCGGTGCGCGGGTCGCGCTCAACCCGGCCGCGCGGGCGACCTGTCCGCCCGCCGCCTCCTCCGGGCCACGGCTGGACCGGGGCTCCTTGGGCTCCCTGGACGGCGACCGGCTCGCGCGCCGCTTTCAGCAGTTCTCGTGCAGTGCAAAGATGATCGCCCAGCCGCAGCGGCTCCTCGGAACTAACGAACGCTTGGCGAATTCTCGCCCAGCCCCCCTCTTCGGCACCCGCGCCCTGGCGCCGCCAGGTTCCCGTGCCGCCGGCGCAGTCGGTCAGGTGCAATCGGCCGTCGTCGGCGACGACAAGCTCGGCGTGGTGCGAGGCGACGGAAGCATCGGCAAGGACTACATCCGCGAACGGGCTGCGTCCGATGACAAGCGTTCTCAACGCCGGGTCTCCTTTTCGTCCATCACGTCATCGCCGCCGCAGATCGACGAGCTGAGGGACGGCATTGCCTTGCAGGGTGTTGCTGCCAAGCTCGATGCGCGCCGCGGCGCCGATGGCGATGCCGTTACGCTTGCTGTTGCGCACGACGTTTCCGGCGACCTGGCCACCGGATGCATCGATGACGAGGATGCCATGCTCGCCGGATTCAAGGATCTGATTGTCCGTCAGCCGCGGCGCCCCGCCGTCCACGACGATGCCGGAAAGGGCGCTGGACAGGATGCGGTTGTCGTGGACCCAGCCGCGACCGCCGCCGTAGACGTAAATGCCCGATTGCGCCGGCCGTTCGATCGTGTTGCCGGACACCTCCGGGTCGGCGGCACTGCCGATTTCGATGGCCGTCAATTGGCCATCGCGCAGCGTGTTGTTGCGGAAGGTGCCGGTGGAACCTTCGCCGAATACCACGGCGCCGCTTTTTTCGAACACGTTGCTGCTTATGCTGGGCGATGCGCCGGCCCTTACCAGAAGCGCCGGGCCGGCAATGTCCGTCAGCGTGTTCTCACCGATCGACGCCCGCGCGCCCCCGGCCACGACGATCCCGGCGGCGGACGAGCGGATAATGTTTCCCTGGAGCACTGCGGCCGTGCCGTCGCCCAGCAGCACTGCCGGTGCTCCATCACCGGCGATGTGATTGCGCTCGACCCGCGGTTCGCCGCCGCCGATGACGACGCAGGGCTTCGGCTCGATGCCTTCAGCCGGGGCCGGCGCGCGGAGGTCCATCCCCTGGACCAGGACACCGTCGCCGCTGACCGCGATGCAGGGACCGGTGTCGGGGCTGACCACCGGGGGGGTTTCAGGATCGGCTGCAACGAGGGCGACGGGGCGATGGAGTTGCAGGCTTTCGCGATAGAGCCCAGGGCGGACGCGCAGCACGGCACCGTCGCCGGCCCGGGCGAGGGCGTCGCCGATCGACCGGGCGTCGCCGGCGCCTGCGCCATCGATCAGCCAGTCCTGCTTCAGGTGGCGCTCATACCACGGGCGCGCGAGCCAGCCGGCGGCCGCCAAGGTTGCGGCGAGCAGCAGCAACAGAACGAGGAGGCGTCCGGGACCTTTCCGACCGGAGCGGGAGCCCGGAGACGGACCGGGATCGTCCGGGGGCGGGGATCCCGCGCCGGGCTCCCGGACAATCGGCAACGTCGGCGGACCTTCGTCCGTCGCCCAATCGATCCCCGCTGTGGTGTCCGACGTGTCCGTGCCGGCAGCGCTCAGCAGGGCGCGCCGATAATCCGCGGCGCTTCGGGTGCGCCGGCTTGGATCAAGCGCCAGTGTTGTCTTGAGAATCCGGCGCAGCGGCGGCGGGATGTCCGTGGCGTCGATGTCATTCCCCTCGTCAGGCCGCGACGGCGGCGGCAGTGGAGGCGATCCCGTCAACCCGCGAAAGGCGATGGCGGAGAGCGCGTAGACGTCGGTCCACGGTCCTTCCGGCCCGTCCTGCCGGTACTGTTCGGGAGCGGCGTAGCCGGGGGTCAGTAAGCTCACGGGGGGGCACTCTTGCCGCTCGTCCAGGCATAGGGCCGATTCGAAATCCAGAAGCGTCACGCCGCCGTCTGCACGCAGCAGAATGTTGGAAGGTTTCAGGTCTCGATGGATAACCCCTTGCAGGTGCATGGTCTCGACGGCCTCGGCAATCGCCGAGAGCGTCCGTAAGAGCGGCGCAACCGAAAGCCGGCTGCCGGCCCTTCCCCAGCTTTGCTCCAGCGTCCTGCCCTCCATGTATTCCAGGATGAGGACACCGGCTTCCCTGGCATGAACGCGCGGGGCAACGGTGGCCGGCAATCTGGTAATTAGAGACGCTTGGTGCTCGGCGGCCGCCGGGTCCTGAAAACGCTTGGCGATAACGGTACGGCCTTCCGCGGCGTGCACGGCTCTCACGGTCGCGGCGCTCGGACCGTGGCGCACCGGGCCGAGCGGCAGGTAGCCGGCTGGAAGCCAGGCGACCGCAGGCGGAGCGGAATCGTCGAGTGGCGGTGTCATGCGCACGCCAGCATCACATCGCCGTCTTCGAGGGAAGCGTGTAGCCGGGAAGGCTTGGCGGCTCGGACGCGGAGGCGGCTGGCGCCGCCGGCTTGGCCGCGGGCGTCGATGGTTTTCGGGGTGGGGAGGCCTTTGCGGTTCGCGCCGCCGGTGGGGGCTGCGACGGGGAAGGGGCGGCGGAGGCGGGGGCCGGGGCTGCCGCCGACGGATCGGGGCTGGCCGAGGCCGACGCCGACGCACCTTCGTCCAGCCGCCAGACCGCGGGGCCGATCCGGCAGCCGGTGCCGCTGATCGTCTCGGTGGGATGTCCAGCCCTCTCCAGCGTCCATCGGTAGTCCCGGCAGGGGGACTGGGGGTCGCGATACCATGTCCGGTCGATCACCAGCGTACCCCGGTTGCCGGTTTCCGGATTGGACCACGGAATCTCGACTTTGGTGCGTTCCGTCTCCAGGGCCTGGTTGACGATGGTGGAGAGGTACGGCTGATCGCGTGGATCTCCGCCGGTGCCAGCAAGCGCAGGGAGCGATGCACCGGCGACGACAACGGCGCCGGGTAGCAGCCAGATCAGGCGCATGGCCGAGGCCACGATGCCGGCCGTCGGTGCCGCGCACCTGCCGAGAGAGGCTCTCCCTTCGCTTGACATCCTCGCCCGCCTGCCTTGCCCGCTGCCATGACGCGCCCACACACTTTTGCCGGATGGAGCTTGCGGTCCTGCTCGCGCCACTCAAGATATATGGATCTCGGCATT
>DAIQPV010000167.1:0-7179 GCA_036787145.1 Rhodospirillales bacterium | reverse complement strand
TTGGGAGCTGCCACGAGAAACAGCAGCATGTCCCGTTGCGCCGACAACTCCAGGCCAAAGAAAGACTTCTCCGGTTTCAATCCTTCGCCTCGGGCCCGCGTGATCACGGTCGCTCCGGTGGCACCGGCCGCGCGGGCGGCTTCGAGGACTCCCTCCGTGCGCTCCTCGTCGACCAGGGCGATGATCAGCTTGAGATTCATCTGTGCGTCTCCCGTCGCCCACGCCGACGGATCAGATCGGCCAGGGTGGCGTAGGCAAGCACCGCCATAATGGGACAGAGGCAGGTAAATGCAATGAGCCCGAAGCCATCGATCATCGGGTTGCGGCCTGGGATCGCTGACGCAAGTCCGAGGCCAAGCGCCGCAACCACCGGGACCGTCACCGTCGATGTGGTTACGCCGCCCGAATCATAAGCAATCGGCACGATCGAGCGCGGTGCCGCCAGGGTCTGCAGCGCGACAATGGCATAAGCGATGCCGATCGCCAGCGGCAGCGGCACGTCGAGGACGATCCGCGCCGTCCCCATGACGACCCCGGCCCCGGCACCCAAGGCGACGGCCAAGCGTAGGCCAAATGCCGGAACCGTGCCCCCGGAAACTTCCTCGGCCTTCACGGCCACCGCGATCAGCGCCGGCTCGGCGAGGGCTGCGGCCACGCCCACGCTGGCGCCGAAGGCGTAGACCGGCAGGAAACTCATCCAGTCGAAGGTGTTGTCGGCGGAGCCCTGCAGGCTTGAGTGCGTCAGCTGTTCTGCCATGGTCCGGCCGATCGGAAATAGCGCCTCTTCGAGACCGACCAGAAACAACGTCAGTCCGACGCCGACTGCGGCACAACCCACCAGCATGCGTCGGACTTTCGGAAGCGGGCGCCGCAAGACAAAGAATTGAAAGCTCAGCAGGACGCCAATGATCGGCGCGATGTCGATCAGAGTGTTCTGTGCTACGTCCCCGATGCGCGCCAGCAGGTCCATTTTCGAAACTCAGCTTCCGTCGAACCGCACATACAGCATCCCGAACGCGAGCACGAACAGGATCGGCAGAAGGCTGGCGAAGGCGATCAGCCCGAATCCGTCGGCGAGCGCACTGCGCCCGCGCAAGCTTGAGGCCAACCCCACGCCAAGCGCGGCAACCAGCGGTACGGTCACTGTCGACGTGGTGACGCCGCCGGAATCATAGGCGAGGCCAACGAATTCCGGCGGCGCCAGCGGCGTCAGCGCGACGACGGCGACATACCCGCTGATGATGAGCCGCGGCAGCGACCAGCCCTTGAGGATTCTCAGAACCCCCAGCAGCAACGCCGTGCCGACCGAGACGGCGACCACCAGCCGCAGCGACAGTGCAAAGGTCGCGCGAGCCGTGGGACTGTCGGCGATCGCTCCCGCCTGAGCGGCCACGTCGGATCCCTCGGCGGCGACGGCGATGAGTGCTGGTTCGGCGATCGTGCTGGCTGCACCGAGTGCAAAGGCAAACGCCAGCAGGGCCCACAGACTCCCCTTGCGGGCGAATGCTCCGGCCATTGCCTCGCCCAGCGGAAACAACCCCATCTGCAGACCTGCGACGAACAGACGGAGACCGGCAGCCACAAGCAACACGCCGATCAGCACGCGCTCGAGATGGGGAAACGGCTGCCGAAGGATGAAGAGCTGGAACGTTGCCACCACGATGATCAACGGGGCGAGATCGCGCAGGGGCGCCCAAAGTGCAAGCAGAAGGCGGCGAACCAAGCGTGACATCGTCGTTGTCGAGTTCGAGCAGGCGCGACGGTGAAGGACGGTAAGGGCACGAAGACCTACGATGTCGGCATTTTCGACGCAACGCCGGCGAGACGCCAGCCCGGCCTGATGATCGCGAGCCTGATGCCGATATTTCCGACAGGAACTCCCGGTCGCCGGCCGTCGGGCCTGCGCATTCGCCGGGCGGTCAACTGGCCGCGAAGTCGCGGAACCGGGCGATAAAAAATCCGCTTTCGGACAAGTCGGCGGCAAAGTGTGGCGAGGCGAAGTAATCGTACTCGTGCCGGCGCGGCTCGACGACCTGGTCAACGGCACGAAGGCGATCGTCGATCAGGCCGGGGTGGCACATGATCATCGGCCGCTGTGCGGAGCCCCTGAGAAACTGCCGGAACAGCCGGCGATAGTCAGCATCGACCGCAAAGTCGTGGACACCGCGAAAAGAGTCGTTTGTTACCAGTCCGCGGCGTCTGGCGGCCCGGCGTATCGGGAGCGACAGCGCCGAAAGCAACATCGCCTTGCTGACGGCAACACGGCGTCTCAGGATCCGCGTCGGAGCCTCCCAGCAGACCCGCAGCCACGGTCGCTCGGCCGCCGGGCGGCGCGAAACCATGTCGATGACCGCTTCCCGAACCCCCGCCAGCAGATGGATGTGCTGGTGACCATCGATGAAATCCGGCAGGCGGCCGCGAACCTGCGTGAACGCATCCCACTGGCGCGCCAACTCGGCGGAAATCTCGGTGGTCACGCCGTCGCGCCGCAAAGCTCCTGCCATCGCAGCAGACAGGAGCTTTGACAAGGCGGGCAGCTTGCCAGCCGGCGCCAGCTTCGGCATTGAGCCCAGCGGTGCGTAATCCGTCAGCGTGAGGTGGAGTCCAACATCGCTGTTGTTGGCCTGTCGCTCGAGACGCGAAGAGGCGCCCGGCCAGTCCGGCAGCACGGTCATGCAGGAAATTGCGGATATGCGCCCGGCCTCGGCAAGCTGAAGGATCGCGTCATCGACGCCAGGGGCCAAACCAAAATCATCGGCGCAGAGCACCAGCGGACGGTATGCATGCATGATAGACCTTCCACTCGTTATCCCCAGAAAATGCCCGCTGACCGCTGCCCCCACAAATCATTTACTCTAGCCTTCGGAGACTATTCGGTTCATATATTGTATTCTAAAAAACGGGTCGTCCAATGAACAGAGAATCTCACGACGATAACATATCGGCTGGCCCGCGTGGGGGTATAAAGCGCTCCAGCCAAGTGCTGTCTGTCGTCATCCCGATGTTCAATGAATCGCGGAACATCGGGCCGCTGCTCACCCGGCTCGTCCCGGTTCTCACGCGGACTGGCATGGTTTGGGAGATCGTCTGCGTCGACGATGGCAGCAATGACGATACGGTTTCTCATCTGATTGAAGCTCGAGACGCCGAACCGCGCGTCAAGATCATCCGGCTCAGCCGCAACTTTGGCAAGGAAGTGGGCATTGCCGCAGGCTTGGCTTACGCCAGCGGTGACGCCGTTGTTTTGATGGACGCCGACCTCCAGCATCCGCCGGAGCTGATCGAGGCCTTTATCGCGCGTTGGCGTGCTGGTTTCGACATGGTCTATGGCGTACGCCAGCGATGGAAGGGGGCTTCGCGCGCTCGGCAGTTTGCCAGTAAGACCTTCTACAAGGTCTTTGCGGCGATGACGATGACGCGGCTGCCGCCCGGCGCCGGCGACTTCCGGCTGCTCGACCGGCGCATCGTCGACGCGCTGAATGCGTGTCCGGAACGTAGCCGCTACACCAATGGCCTTTATGCCTGGGTCGGTTTTCGTCATGTGGGCGTTTCGTTCAATGTGGACCAGAGGGCGTATGGCCGCTCCGGGTGGAGCCTGTTCGCGTTGTGGCGTTTTGCCGTTGACGCGATCACCGCGTTCAGCATGATGCCGCTACGCGTATGGTCCTACCTTGGGACGGTGGTTTCGCTGGTCGCGCTGTCTTACGGCGGCTATATCGTCTTTCGGACGCTGATCTTCGGGCGCGATGTTCCCGGTTACCCCTCGCTGATTGCGGCGATAACCTTCTTTGCGGGCATCCAACTGATCGGTCTCGGGGTTATTGGCGAATATCTCGGAAGGGTTTTCACCGAGGTCAAACGTCGCCCACTCTACATCGTTGCCGAAGAGATCGGCTTCGGCCCTGCTGTGTCGATGACGGAGCCGGTTGCTCTTTCCCCCATCTCCCACGGCTCCCAATCGCGAGCGAGACCCACCGGCACCGTTTGAAGATGAAATGCACCGCGGGCAGCGTCAGCGGATCGTCGGCGGTGTCGAATTGCGCGCGGTCATTCCCGGCCGACGGTCCTTGACCATTCCAAGGACTGCGCCCTCACGGACGATTTCAATCACGGTTCGGCCGCCGACGACCCTGTCGGCTACCTTGTCGCAGTCAGTGTTGGTGGTAGCGATGACGAAGTCGGCCTGCCGCCAGTCTTTGGTCGGCACCAGGTAGGGCAGCCCATATTCCTTCAGGATTTCTTCCTTCGTGCAGAGACCGACGACGTATTTTCGGACAGGCGGCTTGCCGCCGTGCTCGGCCTTAAGGAGTTGCTCAAGGAGGTCTAAGGCCTGCGGCAGGAAGTTTGACCAGTAGTCCATCTCGTAGCGTCGAAATGCGCCGCCAGGCCCGCCGACCAGCGTGTTGTAGTACACGTATTCATGCGGATGCAGTCTGACCATGTTCGAGATTTCGTGGACGGCGATGATCGCGAGCCCCGCCGCGAAGGCCGGCCGCGCCCAGTGGCGGCGGGCAGCGGCCTGAGCCCAAAGCCAATCCAGGCCGACTGCGGCACCTACGCAGAGCGGGGGAATGATGAAGAAAAAATGGCGCATGCCGTTGTAAAGGGAGGGCCGCATCACGACGAAAAAGGCGAAAGGCAGGACGATCGACAACAGAATGACGATGCCCTGCAGGGTGACTCGCGATACCGGCCTCCACGGCCGTCGGGCAACCGCCAAGAAAGCCCAGCCCGCGAGCGCGATCAGGCCGGCGAGGGTAATCTCGGGAATCTTGATGGCAACGTAGACCGGCAGATAGTCGAACGGCAGTTCGGTGGCGCGATAGAACTCGTTGTCGAGTTCGGTGATGATCGCGAAGTTGGTAAGCTGTGCAACCGCCAGCACCGGGTTGAGCGGGGACAGCACCGACCAAGGCCAAAAAACCCCCATGAGTCCGTAGGCCAGCGGGGCGGCCGGCAGTAATCCACGCACCGTGCTTCGCAAATCGCGCGCCGCCGCTCGCCAGCCTTGCCGTCTTGCGGTCGCCATCAAGTAGACCGCGACAGCTCCGAAAAAATAGAAGATCACGAAGAAGGCGCCAACCCGGATGCCCGCCGTCAGCCCGAGTGTGGTGCCGAACAACAGCGCGTGACTCAGTCTTGGCCGGGGCAGGTCGGCGATCAGCACGCAGGCGAAGTAGAGCGCCCATACCATCCCCGCCGCGAAGGGGATATCCTTGGTGTTGTTGAACATTGCCCCGTACCACGAGGCTGTCAGGGAGAGTAGGGCAGCCGCAAGGAAGCCGACGCGTGGCCCGCCGATTTCGCGCGCAAGCCGCCATGTGCCGGCGATTCCGAGAACGCCGACGAGAGCGCAGAGAAGGTGGCGGGTGTCGTAGGGCTCCAGCGGCAGGATATGCTGCAGGGCGACAGCCAGCATATCGAACAGCCCGCCGTAGAGAAACAGATTGTCGAAGTGGAACGCTGACCGATCGACGAAGCCCGAACGATAAAAGGCCCATAGGTCCTCGCCATAAACCTGCTGGACGTATTCGTCGGTACTGATGCCGTAATCCTGGAAGGTCAGGACGACCAGCCCGGTAAGGAGGATGATCAGAACGGTCGCGGCCCGGTCCCACGCGGACGCATCAGAGCGGACGGCAAATCGCACAAAGCCGGCGGCGAAGCGTCGCGTCCGATTGAGGCTTTGGCGATAGAGAGTCGCGGGAAGCACGGAGCGGTCTGGATGCAGTTATTGCGGTGTGGTGCGATACGCTCTTTGTGCCGAGCGTGCGGCCTATTGCTGATCGTCCCGGACGGGGATTATCGCTATTCGCGCGAGCCGCGAAAAGGGTGAAAAATGCCATCCTCGCGAGAAGGTGAGCCTCAGCTTCCGGCCTCGCGCCGACAGCCGAAGGTTCGACACCATCTTGCCATCCCACCGCCATAAGCAAGCGGTTTGCTGATGCTCAGTGGCCGATCCAGCCGAGTCCTCGGCCTGCGAGGATGCGGAGGTAATATAGGCTGCGATTGATCTGTCCACGCCCAAGGTACAACACCGCGCCTCCGAGGGGGCGGGCGAAGTGGCTGAACGCTTCGATTGCCGAGTAGCGGTGCTTCGCCAGCACGCGGCCAAGCCCGCGTGCATAGCTGTACTGTCGGTCGCGTTCTCGTCGGGAATATTCGACGATCTTCTCAGCATGATGAACGTAGAGTTCCGGCGTGTAGATGATCTTCTTGCCGCTGCCGAGCGCCCGCAGCAAGAAGTCGGTCTCCTCGCCACTCCCCCAGGGAGTGCCGGCCCCGACCCCGAGGGATTCGTCGAAGGGACCGGCCGCGGTAACCGCGTTCGCGCGGGCAAAAATGGTGTACGATATGCCCATCTGCAGCACGTTGCGCCGATCGGCTACGGCCAGGTGGTCGAGCCAGCGGCCCTGAGTGTCGCGCATCTCGTCGTCGACGGACCGGCCGGCGATGACGTCCCAACCGGGATTGCTCTCGAACAATCTGAGGACGGTGGTCAGGAGCTCCGGGGGATACCAGCAATCGTCATCGGGGAAGGCAATAATGCGCCCCCGGGCGCGTGGCAGGCCCGCATTCCTGCCGCGCGAGATCCCGCCGTGGCTGCGCAAGCGGCGCAGCGGGAAGCGATCCTTATAGGGCGCCAGGATCGGCGTCAGCCGGTCGTCGGCATTCTGGTCGGAAACGAGCAGCTCAAAATTACTCTCGCGCTGGGCGTCCAGACTGCGCAGGAAGCGGGCAAGTTCCTGCGTCCTGTCCTTGGTCGATAGCACCAGCGAAAAAGCAGGAGCAACTGTCATATCCACCGTCCAAAATGCATTCCTGAGTCGAGCCACCATCTGCTGGCTTTTTGCAGTCCGACGCTCCCTATGTCGCAAGGCGGAGGATGGTGGATAGCCAGACCATCGCCGGCGGCAAACCGCAAACGTGTCGGAGCGGATCATGCGCCCTTCGGCACAACGCTGTCGGTGAGGGCCATCACATCCGCCCGGGGGCGGGGCTGGTAAAAGCTTGCCAGAGCGGCGGTCGGCTGGTGTGGCATGGGTCGAGCCGTCCGGCCTCCAAGTCACGCCGGCGTCCGTTGATCGGTTGTTGTGCAACGCTGACGCCGCCGAGTCACAAAGGGAAGGGCACCCAGATCCGTGACCACGAGGCGGGGATGAGAGCGACAATGGGCGT
>DAIQPV010000166.1:0-7181 GCA_036787145.1 Rhodospirillales bacterium | reverse complement strand
GATCGCGCAGGGAAAGGGCCGCCTGCCATCCTTCGTCTTGCGCCCCGGCTTCCACCGGAAGCGCCATCGTGATCTCAACCTGTCCTCGCCGGGGGAACCACGACTCTGACGGCAGGATCGACCGGGTGCCGCGCAGCACGATCGGACCGACCGGTAAATCGGCCTCGATCGCGCACGCGAACGCTCCCATGCGAAACGGCATCAGGCCGGGCGCCCGCCGGAAGGTACCCTCCGGAAAGAACAGCGGTGAGAGCCCGGCGCGCGCGGCGGCGGCGATTCGTCGGTAGTCGTCCAGTCCTCGCTTGCGGTCGAAGCGCTCGACAAACGCGCAACCGATCCGCTCCAGCGGTATCCGCGTGAACCAGGCATTCCGCAGTTCGGCCTTGGCGACGAACGCCACCGGCCGCGGTAGTGCTGCGACCAGCGCCACCACATCCAGGTAGCTGGCGTGATTGGCGACAAGGACGCACGCGCGATCGCCGAGTTGCTCCTTGCCGCGGACGGTGACGGGGATGCCGGCCAGGAAAAACAGCGCGCGTGCGGTGCAGTGCAGTGCCGCCCATCGCCAGGAGAGCTTCGGCAGGACCACGGCGCCAAGCCACGCCAGCGGCGCCAGCATTCCTGTCGCCGACCACGCTCTGGCTGCGAATGCCAACCTCGCGGCGGCGGACGACAGACGGCGGCTTCGGCCCAGCAGTGTGGCAGCGCCGATCCGCAGCGTCTGCTGCCACCTTGGAGTGGTGCCGGCGCCGATGTGCCCGGATCGCCACAGCGCGTGACAGGCGCGGCGCCGGATCTTGCCGCTGGAGGTGCGGGGAATTGCGTTTGGCGGTGCCAGCATCACGTCGTCGGGCGGTGCGCCGACGAGCTCTGCGATCCGCCCGTTGATCTCCGCGCGCAGCGCCTCCCGATCGGCGGGCGTGCGCCTGCGGGTCTCCGCCACCACGATCAGCCGTTCGCTGCCGCTGTCGCCCGAGGCGTCGCCAAACGCCGCCACCCGTCCCGGCAGAACGCCTTCGATCGTGCCGATTCCCGCCTCGATGTCGGCGGGATGGATGTTGCGCCCGCCCCGGATGATCAGGTCTTTGGTGCGGGCCGTCAGGTAAAGGTCGCCGCCGGCGATGTAGGCGAGATCACCGGTTTCCCGCCAGTCGCCGTCGAGCAGGCGGCGGGTCGCCTCGTCGTCGCGCCAGTAACCCCGCGTCGCCGAGGGGCCACGGAACTGCAGCCGGCCCTCGTGCCGTTCCGGCAATTCGAAGCCTGCGGGGCCGACAATGCGGATGTCGTGTCCGGGAAGCGGCTGGCCGCAGGCGACGAGACGCAAGGCATCCGGATCGCCTGAATCCGTCGGAACCGCGCGCCCGCTGCGCGCCAGCTCCTCGCGGCCGATGGTGTCAATGAGCGGCCCGCGAGCCAGCGGCGGAAAGGCGAGCCCTACGCAATTCTCGGCCAGTCCATAGACCGGCGTCATCGCCTCCCGCCGGAAGCCGGCCCTGGAAAAGCGCTCGCAGAACCGCTCGATCGTGGCGGCGCCGACAGGCTCGGCGCCGTTGAAGGCGACCCGCCAGCACGAAAGATCCAGCGAGCCGAGGTCTTCGTCGCGGACGTGCCGGCACAGCAGGTCATAGGCGAAGCTGGGGCCGCCCGAGATGGTCCCGCGATGGCGGGAAATCGCGCGCAGCCAGCGGGCAGGCCGGGCGAGAAAGGCCAGGGGCGACATCAGAACCAGCGGTACAGCGTGGTGCAGCGTGCCGAGCCATCCGCCGATCAGGCCCATGTCGTGATAGAGCGGCAACCAGCTGACGAATACGTCATCGCGCCGGGTGTCGAGCGCTTCGGCCATCGCCCGGATGTTGGCCAACAGGTTGGCATGGGTCAGCGTCACGCCCTTGGGCGCGCCGGTGCTGCCGGAGGTGTACTGCAGGAGGGCCGGCTCGTCCGCTGCGACCGCCACCGCCTGGGGCAGGCCGCGACCGGAGAGCGTCTCGACGGTGGCCACCAGATGCAGCGCCGGAACCTGCGCCTGAAGCGTTCGCGCCAGCGGCCTGGCTTCGTCCGGCACGATCAGGACACGGGCTTGCGCGTTGTTCAGGGTACCTGCCAGCCGCATGACGTGCTCCAGCATGTGCTGGGCGCGGGTCGGGGGATAGACCGGAACACAGATGCCGCCGGCGAGCAGCACACCGAAGAACGCCGCGAAATAGTCGCGGCCGGTGCCGAGCATCAGCGCCACCGGATCGCCAGGCACGATGCCCTCGGCCTGGAGTCCGCCGGCGACGGCCCGAGCCTGATCAAACAGCGCGCCATAGGTCAAAGGCTCGCCATCGCCGTCGTCGGCGTACAGTCGGAGATGCAGCCGGTCCGGATGGCGGGCGGCATGCCAGGCGAGCACCTCGCCGAGTGTGGTCAACGCGTCTGGGGGAACCTCGCCAGCGGTCGAACCGACGGCCTGCGTCATTGCGGGGGGCGGCGCCCCGGCGCTGACCGGCCTGCCGCGCGACGCCAGCACCGCGTCGGCGAGGTGGCGCACGGTGTCTGCAGTGGCGAGGACATCCTCGCCGATCGCGATGCCGAAGGTTGCCTCGATTCGGCTGACCAGCTCGACACGGGCCAGGCTGTCGAGGCCGAGATCCCTGTCCAGGGAGGCATTGAGGGTCACCGGTACAGCCCGCCCAGGCTTAAGCCCGCTCATGACATCGGCCACCATCGCCAGCAGCTTTTCCGTCGTTTCTGCGTCGGCATTTCCGGGGTCGCTGGCGGTCATTGGCCGTTCGTCCATCGCTCGTTATCAGCTTGAAGTTCAGAGTTGTCCGCAATAGCATGCGGCAACAATGCATATCCCGCCATGGCGCGTTTCAACGGGTCGGCGCCCGTCGGCGAGGACATATCCGACAGGAGGACTTCGACGATGCCAGCGGAAGCAGCCGCCAAGGGCGGCAGCGATGTCAGTACGCAACCCGAAGACAAGCCGGATCCAGCCGAGCTGCTCAAGCTCTACCGCGAAATGCTGTTGATCCGCCGGTTCGAGGAAAAGGCGGGGCAGCTTTACGGCATGGGCCTGATTGCCGGCTTCTGTCACCTCTACATCGGCCAGGAAGCGGTGGTGACCGGGCTGCAGGCCTGCGCCAACGATCAGGATTCGGTCATCACCACCTATCGCGACCACGGCCACATGCTGGCGAAAGGCATGGACCCGAAGGGCGTGATGGCCGAGCTCACCGGGCGCATCGGCGGCTATTCCCGCGGCAAGGGCGGCTCGATGCACATGTTCTCGGTCGAGAAGCGCTTCTTCGGCGGCCACGGCATCGTCGGCGCGTCGGTGCCGCTGGGGACTGGCCTTGCCTTTGCGCACAAGTATCGCGGCGATGGCGGGCTGAACTTCTGCTACTTCGGCGACGGTGCGGCCAACCAGGGTCAGGTCTATGAGGCCTTCAACATGGCCAGCCTGTGGAAGCTGCCGATCATTTACGTGATCGAAAACAACCGCTACGCCATGGGAACGTCGTTACAGCGCGCGTCGGCGACGACGGAGCTCTACCGCCGCGGCGAAGCCTTCGGCATCCCCGGCATGGCGGTGGACGGTATGGATGTGCTGGCGGTGAAAAAGGCCGGCGAAGAGGTGACGGCCTTCGTGCGGGAAGGCAAGGGTCCTTATGTCATGGAGCTGAATACCTACCGCTACCGCGGCCATTCCATGTCGGACCCGGCGAAATACCGGAGCAAGGAGGAGGTGGCGAGCTATCGCAAGGAGCACGACCCGATCGACGGCCTGCGCTCTTACATGGAGAAGAACGGCATCGGCGATGAGGCGTCGTTCAAGGCGATCGACAAGGAAATCAAGGAGATCGTGAACGAAGCCGCGGAATTCGCGCAGACCAGCCCGGAGCCCGATCCCTCGGAACTTTGGACCGACGTGCTGATCGAAGCCTGAGCAAACAGACTCGACGGCGCGACGCGCCGATTTCCGGGAGAGGACAAGATGCCGATTCAAATTCTCATGCCGGCTCTGTCGCCGACCATGACCGAGGGCAAGCTGGCCAAGTGGGCAAAGAAAGAGGGCGACAAGGTCGCGTCGGGCGACGTGCTTTGCGAGATCGAGACCGACAAGGCGACCATGGAGGTGGAAGCGGTGGACGAGGGGACCCTCGGCCGCATCCTGGTGCCGGACGGGACCGAGAATGTCGCCGTCAACTCGCCGATCGGATTGCTGCTGACGGAAGGCGAGGATGTATCGGCGCTGGATGCCGCCGTTGCTGCGCCGGCTGAGAAGGCCCCGGAAGCGCCGTCGGCGGGCGCCGCGCCGGCCTCGACACCGGCACCGAAGGAGCTGGCGGTGGCAGCACCGCCGCCGGTCGAGGAATATTCCGGCCCGACCGCGAAAATGACGGTGCGCGAAGCGCTCCGCGACGGCATGGCCGAGGAGATGCGCCGCGACCAGGAAGTGATCCTGCTGGGCGAGGAAGTGGCGCAGTACCAGGGGGCGTACAAGGTCAGCCAGGGCCTGCTGGAGGAGTTCGGCGACAAACGGGTGATCGACACACCGATCACCGAAATGGGCTTTGCCGGCCTCGGCGTCGGTGCCGCGATGTTGGGGATGAAGCCGATCGTCGAGTTCATGACCTTCAACTTCGCCATGCAGGCGATCGACCAGATTCTCAATTCGGCGGCCAAGACGCTGTACATGGCCGGCGGCAAGCTGGGGGCGCCGATCGTCTTCCGCGGCCCGAACGGGGCCGCCTCGCGCGTCGCCGCTCAGCACTCTCAGTGCTACGCGTCGTGGTACGCCCATTGCCCCGGCCTCAAGGTGGTGGCGCCGTGGTCGGGGGCCGATGCCAAGGGTTTGATAAAGTCGGCGATCCGTGATCCCAACCCGGTGATCGTGCTGGAGAACGAACTGCTGTACGGCCAGCACTTCGAGGTGCCGACCGATCCGGAGTTCCTCATTCCGATCGGTCGCGCCAAGATCGAGCGGCCGGGCAAGGATGTGACCATCACGGCGTTTTCCCGGATGGTCGGCGTGGCGCTGGAGGCGGCCAAGCATCTCGAGGCCGAGGGGATCGACGCGGAGGTGATCAACCTGCGCTCGCTCCGTCCCCTCGACGTCGATGCCATCGTCACCTCGGTGAAGAAGACCAACCGCATCGTCAGCGTCGAGGAAGGCTGGCCCCTTGCGGGCATGGGCTCCGAGATCGCGGCGATGATGATGGAGCAGGCCTTCGACTGGCTCGACGCGCCGGTGGTGCGTGTTTGCGGCGCCGACGTGCCGATGCCCTACGCGGCGAACCTGGAAAAGCTGGCGATCCCGCAACCGGAAACCGTGATAGAGGCGGCCAAGTCCGTCTGCTACCGCTAGCGGGAGGCTTAAGTCCATGCCGATACAGGTGCTGATGCCCGCCCTCTCGCCGACCATGACCGAGGGCAAGCTGGCTAAGTGGAGCAAGAAGGAAGGCGACAAGGTCGCGTCGGGCGACGTCATCTGCGAGATCGAGACCGACAAGGCGACGATGGAAGTGGAGGCGGTAGACGAGGGCACCCTTGGCCGCATCCTGGTGCCGGAGGGCACCGAGGGTGTCGCGGTCAACGCGCCCATCGCGCTGCTGCTGGAAGAGGGCGAGGATGCCTCGGCGCTGGACGCCGCGGCGGCGGCGCCAGCCAAGCCGGCTGAGCAGCCGGCGGAAGCAGCGCCGGCGCCGGAACCCGCAGCGCCCGCTGCAGCACCTGCGGCGTCCGCTGCGCCTGCCGCGGCGGCGAAACCGGCGGGGGACCGCATTTTCGCGAGTCCTCTGGCGAAGCGGCTGGCCAAGGAAGCCGGCCTCGATCTCGGCCAGATCTCCGGTAGCGGCCCGCATGGCCGGATCGTCAAGGCGGACGTGGAAAAGGCGAAGGCGGCCCCGAAACCGGCAGCCGCTCCGGCAGCCGCTCCGGCCGAGCCGGCGGCGGCGAAGCCCGCCCCGGCCGCTCCCGACGCGGGCCCGGCCTATGTCGAGGTCCCGAACAGCAGCATGCGCAAGGTCATCGCCAAGCGGCTGGGAGCGGCGAAGCGCGACATCCCGCACTTCTACCTGACGGTCGACTGCGACATCGAAGCGCTGCTGAAACTTCGCGGCGAGCTGAACGGCCGCTCGCCGGAGGGCGACGGCGGCTGGAAGATTTCGGTCAACGACTTCGTCGTTCGTGCCGTGGCACTGGCGCTCCGGGCCTATCCGAACGCCAACTGCTCGTGGACCGAGGAAGCCATCCGCTACTACCAGACGGTGGACGTCTCGGTGGCGGTGGCGACGCCCAACGGCCTGATCACCCCGATCGTCAAGAACGCGGACTTAAAGGGCCTGGCGGCGATCTCGGGTGAGGTCCGCCATCTGGCGAAGCGCGCCCGCGAGGGCAAGCTGATGCCGGAGGAATACCAGGGCGGCTGCTTCACCATCTCCAACCTCGGCATGTACGGCGTCAAGGACTTCGCCGCCATCATCAACCCGCCGCAGGCCTGCCTGCTGGCGGTCGGCGCCGCCGAGAAGCGGCCGGTGGTCAAGGATGGGGCCCTGGCGGTGGCGACGATGATGAGTTGCACGCTGTCGATCGACCATCGGGCCGTGGACGGAGCAGCCGGCGCGGAATACCTGCAGGTGTTCAAGACGCTGATCGAAGACCCGTTGCGGATGATGCTGTAGGGAGCGCACGACATGGCCGAAACATCGTTTGACGTCATCGTCGTCGGCTCCGGGCCGGGCGGGTATGTCACCGCCATCCGGGCGGCCCAGCTCGGCATGAAGGCGGCGATCGTCGAGGAAAAGCACTTGGGCGGCATCTGTCTGAACTGGGGGTGCATCCCGACGAAGGCGCTGCTGCGCTCAGCCGAGGTCTACGAGAACATAAAGCACGCCTCCGAATTCGGCCTTACGGTCAAGGACTTCAGTTACGATGTTAAGAAGGTGGTCGAGCGCTCGCGGAAGGTGGCGAAGCAGCTCAACGGCGGCGTCGGCCACCTGCTGAAGAAGAACAAGGTGCCGGTGTTCGACGGGCGGGGAAAGCTCGCGGGGCCGGGAAAGCTGTCGGTGACGAAGGACGGCAAGCCTGTGGCCGACCTCACCGCCAAGCACATCATTCTTGCCACCGGGGCGCGGCCGCGCGCCCTGCCGGGGCTGGAACCGGACGGCAAGCTGATCTGGACCTATTTCGAGGCG
>DAIQPV010000165.1:0-7187 GCA_036787145.1 Rhodospirillales bacterium | reverse complement strand
TCTCGACTTCCCGCCCGCACCCAAGCTCGACGTCTTCGGCCGTCTGGATCCGGCGAAAGCGACTGATGCCGAGAAGCGGGGCGAAGCAGTGTTCAACGGCAAGGGCCAGTGCGCCACCTGCCACGCTGCGCCCTATTACACCGACAACCTGATGCACAACCTGAAGACCGAGCGGTTCTTCAAGCCGCAGATGGTCAATGGGCGGATGGCCAGCGCCGATGGTCCGATCAAGACCTTCCCGCTGCGTGGCATCAAGGATTCACCGACCTATCTGCACGACGGCCGGTTGCTGACCCTCGACGACACGGTCGAGTTCTTCAACCTCGTTCTCGGCACGCAGTTGACGGCCGATGAGAAGAAGGATCTGGTGGCGTTCATGCGCGCGCTTTAATCCTTCCCGGCACAACGAACCTTTTCGCCCCGGCCTTGAGCCGGGGCGAATACTATTCGAGGCGCCGAGATATCGAGGCCGATGGAGCGAATGACAGACAGCCCGCCGCGGCCCCCTCGTCCTCATGTTCAGCCGGCCGATCTCTCCTACCTTGAAAGCCTTTTCCGTGCCGAGGTCGGCTGGAGCCTGGCTCCCGTCCTCTCCTGGGTGATCAAGGAAGGCCGGCATATCAAGAGGCCGCCCAAGTTCATCGCCCGTCTCTGCGACAGCCTTGTCGCCGCGGGGGCGCCGCTCTGGCGCCTGGGCCTGGACGTTCGCACCATTCATCCACGGTTTGCCGCCTGGCACCTGACATGGGACCGGAACTCACGCCGGGTTGACGAGAGGATGTTGGGGCATAATTTCCTCGACACCGTGACCTATGGCGGAAGCCCGACGCACCGGATCCACGAAAAGGGTGCGATGGTCCGGTGCCAGCTGGCGTCTCCGGAAAACAAGGTGGATCATCCGTCGCTGCAGTTTCTTGCCGCGCGCGGCGGGACCGATTACGTCGCGTTCCCTTTGGAGTTCTCAACCGGCCAGCTGAACGCGTTGTGTCTGGCGACCGATCGTCCCGGCGGCTTCTCCGATAGCGATATCGCCAAGTTTCAGGTGCTGGTCCAATTTCTGGCGCTGCCCATCGAGACGTTCGTGGAGCATCGCGCCGCGCTTGCGCTGCTCGATACCTATGTCGGTTCGCGGGCGGGCCGCCGGGTCTTGCAGGGATTGATCCGTCGCGGGGAGGGCGACGTCATCGAGGCGGCCATCTGGTTCAGCGACCTGCGCGATTTTTCCGCGCTGACGGAATGCCTGCCCTGGGCCCAGCTTCTCGAAATCCTCAATGCCTATTTCGAATTCGTCGACGCCGCGGTGACCCCGCGCGGAGGAGAAATTCTGCATTTCATCGGCGATGCCATGCTGGTGGTCTTTCCGACTTCTGCGACGGGCGACCGCCATCAAGCCTGTCTCGCTGCGCTGGACGCCGCACGCGACGCGTTCAACGGCATCGCCACGGTCAATCAGCGACGATCGCGCCGAGGGCAGCCGGCGATCCGCTTCGGCGTCGGCCTGCACATGGGCGAGGTCATCTATGGCAACATCGGCGCACCGGAGCGGCTCAACTTCACCGTCATGGGGGCCGCCGTCAATCGCGCGGCCCGTTTGCAAGACATGACCAAAACGCTTGCCCGGCCCGTCCTGATCTCTTCCGACTTCGCCGCTTGCATCGAAGACCCCGTCGAGTCCCTGGGATATCACCTGCTCAAGGGATTGAAGGACCCGCAGGAGATCTTTGCGCCGCGTGGGATATAATTTCGCTGACGTCGGCCTATGTCGTTAAATGCCGGCAAAAAATAACGGCGGCGCCCGGAGGCAGCCGCCGTTGTCGATGCGAGGAAACGGATCGGCCTAGAACCGGTAGCCGGCGCCGAATCCGCCGTTCGGGATGCCCTCGTCCCAGTTGTTGCGGAACTGGAAGTCGTAAGCGGCCTTGGCGTAGCCGAACCACTCACGGGAGAAGTCGAACTTCAGGCCCAGTTCAGGACCGGCGATGAAGCCATCCTGAACGCCGCGCCCATAGGCGCCACCCCCATAAATGCCAATGTACGGCTTCACCGCCCCAGTGGGCGCCTCGTAGCCGATGCCGAGGGTTGAGCGACCGCCCCAACCGTCATTATGGCTGGTATCCAGCGTATTGAAGCCCTGCTGACTGATCGTGATCGGCAGCCAGGGGGTCGCGTAGTAGGAGATGCCGAGGTCAGCGCCGACCAGGCTGGAGCTCTTGTCGTTGCCGGTGTCGACTTCCTTGAGATTGTAGCCGTACCACGGGCCGAGGGTCACCGCCCACTTCAGCGGTGGTGGTGGCGGCGGCGGCGGGGCGGCAACCGGGGCCGGCGCCGGAGGCGCGGGCTTGGCGACGACCGGGACCGGGAACTCAATCGCGACCCGCCGGTTCTGCGGCTCGCGAACGTTGTCCTTGGTCGGGACCAGCAAGTCTTCCTGCCCGCGACCGATGGTGGTGATGCTGCCGACAGGGACGCCGAGACGAACCAGTTCCGCCTTCACCGCTTCAGCACGGCGAATGGACAATCCCATGTTGTACTGCGCCGAGCCGGACGTGTCGGTATTGCCGGTCGCCACAATGCGGGTCGAGCCGGTCTTTTTGAAATCCTCCGCAGCGTTGGCGATGATTTGCCGCGCTTCCGGAGTGAGAGTCGCCTTGTTCCAGTCAAAGAACACAAGAAACTTTTTCATTTCTTGGCTCGCCGCCGGCTGCGAAGGTGCCACCATCGGTTTGGCCGGAGCAGCCATCGGCTTTGCTTGTGCATAAAGCATATCGGTGTTGCCTACTTCTTGGGCAAAACCGGCCGCCGGCATTAGGAGCACGCCGGCCATCGGGATAATATAACGGCGCATGTCTTTCCCTCTGGATCCTTGCAATCTAGCGCCTGCCGTCCGCATGGTTGCAACACGCGTCCTCTTAACGGCGACATCGCTCTCGCTGTTAACTAGTTCTGCCGTCGGAGTAAAACAACTCGCGGTCGCGCAAATTCAGTTGAGGCGCCGCGCGCGTTGCATGAAGGCCACAGGCGTTGCGCTCATAGCCTCTTCCCCCGGCGCTGGTGGCTTGGGTCCCCTCCGGGTCCTGAGGGCTACCCCTTCTGTGTACGGCAAAAACTTAGCCGTTACTTCGAGGCACTCCTGCATCGGGTGGCCGATGCCGGGGGCGCTCGGTGGCACGGATGCTACGCCAGGAGACCGGCTGCGGCCGACGGCTTTCGATGGTCACCCGGGAAAGGCGATGACGCGGGCAGGGCCAGTCCAAGCCGGGGCTGGATGGCTGATCTGCGACGCCGGAAAAGCGATGATCGAGGCATCGCCGCCGCCGGCCGCTGCCCGTTGCGGCCGATCCTCCGCTACCGCAGGAAGTGTCTTGTATTCGGTTGCATAAACCGCCCAGTCATCCGCGCCGTCCGGGAGCGTCCAGGTGAACGCGATCTGAAGGCTTGCCGCGTTGCCGCCCGGCTCACCCGACTGGGCGCGAACAAAGGCGCGGAACCGCTCTTCGATGCTCGCTTCAACGTCTGCCAGGCGCGCGTCCCGCAAGGAGAGCAACAGCTGGGTCAGGTCAGAAAACAGGACGCGTTCCGCAGGGGTGTGGCTCATAGTCATCGCCTCGTCTGAGCGGCTTGAAGTCTACTCAACGGACCGTTCAAAAGCCGTTAACTGCTGTCCGGATCGTCGTTCGGCCGCGTCCCGAAACGATCCCGTCCGCCGTCCTCCGGTTTGCATCGGAATCGCCTGCTCAGAGTATGAAGCAGTTCACAAACGGCGATTCGAAAGGACGTGATTTATGGATACGGCGGGATCGGCGAGGGCGTCTTCAGGCGCCATGGAGGATCGAGCAGATCAGGACCGAGGCAGCCACGCCGGCCGCATCGGCGACGAGCCCGACGACGACCGCGTGGCGCATCCGGCGGATGCCGACGGCGCCGAAGTAAACGGCCAAGACATAAAAGGTCGTCTCCGTGGAGCCCTGGATGGTGCTGACCAGATACCCGGTATAGCTGTCAGGGCCTATCGCGGGATCATTGAGCACCGACGCCAGAAAAGCGAAGGCGCCGGAGCCGGAAAGCGGGCGCAACAGCCCCATGAGCAGGGCTTCCCCCGGCAGCCCGATCCGAGCCGTTGCGGCGCCCAGCGGCCCGATCAACAGATCAAGCGCTCCGCTTGCGCGCAGCATGCCCACCGCGACCAGGATTGCGACGAGATAGGGGATGATGCGGATCGCCACCTGAAATCCCTCGCGCGCGCCATCAACGAAGGCCTCGTAAACGCGCACCCCGTGCGTGGCGCCAAAGAGCAGGAGGCCGACCACCAGGCCCGGAATGATCCAGGGCGCGACGCTCTGCCCCCAGATGACCGTGGCCGGAATCAGCAGCACGACCAGCGTCAGCGCGAGCATCGACGCCCATGCCGGAGAGTCCGCGGCCGGGTCCGCCGCGGCAGCGAGTTCCGCATCTTGATGCGCCTCGGCCTGGGTAATGTCGTCTGGCTGGCGATTGGCAGCAGGAGAAGCGACGGCGGGATTACTCTCCGCTCCGGTGCCGGAGACCGGCCACCAGCGCTGGCAAGCCTTGGCCATGGCGATCGCCACGGCCGTCGAGCAGAGCGTTGCGAACAGGGTTGTCGGGACGATGCCGGCGGGATCGCTGGAGCCGGACGCAGCACGCAGGGCGATCACGCCGGTCGGCAGCAGGGTGACGCTCGATGTATTGATGGCGAGGAACAGCACCATCGGGTTGCTGGCAACCCCCTTGATCGGATTCAGCGCATTCAGGTGCTGCATGGCGCGGATGCCGAAGGGGGTGGCGGCATTGCCGAGCCCGAGGACATTGGAAGCGATATTGAGAATCATCGCGCCCATGGCCGGATGCTGGGGAGGGACCGAGGGGAACAGGCGCACCAGTACAGGCCGCAACAGTCGGGCGACGATGGCCAGAAGTCCGCCCGCTTCCGCCACCTTCATCAGCCCGAGAAACAGCGTCATCACACCGACCAGGCCGATGGCGAGCGTCACCGCCTGGCCGGCGTCCTCCACGATTGCTTTGGCCAGCCGGGCCATCGTGTCGGGGTCGGCGGCGGCGATCCCCAATTGGCGCAAAGCGGCGCAGCCGAAGGCGAGCAGCACAAGGGCAAGGAAGATGCCGTTCATCGCACGTCGCCGTCAACGATCGGAGGGAACCGCAAACGGCGTGTGCCGCCTATTGCGCTTCGCTGAAACCCAGGGTGCGCACCAGCTGGAAAAGGCGCTTGCGGATGATCGGGTCGGGGATCCGGAAGTAGTTGTGCATGAGCTCGAAAGCCTCGCGCGAATTCATCGGATTCACCTCGAACGGCTGTGCCGGTGCATCGGACAGGCCGGCCGCCATGGCGTAGCCGGATGATGGTGACAGCGAGGCGTCCTCAAGCGCAACACCCTCGAAGAAAAAGGCAACATCGACGCCCAGCGCCTTCGCCATCTTGAACAGATTGCTGGCACCGACACGATTGGTGCCGCTTTCATACTTCTGAATCTGCTGGAAGGTCACACCGATTGCCTGACCGAGCTTCGTCTGGCTGATCCGAAGGCCGACGCGCCGTCCCCGGATGCGGTTACCGACATGCCGATCGATGGGATCGGGACCTTCTTCTGCGACGGGCTTCCTCATAAAAAGAGCGTACGTCAAGTTGTACCAACTGTCGAGACTCTCGCAAAGCTTCGACAAAAGACGCCGCACGCCCGGACCTGGTCCCCCCGAACGCTGGTCCGAGCGGGGAGTCCGACCACCCGAACCGCGATCAGCCTGGCTGCGACAGCAAGGTCAGCCGGTCGGCGTTGCCGAACAGGCGGGGAATCTCGATCTTGGGACAGCGATTCATGATCACGGTCAGGCCTGCCGCCTCAGCCCTGCGAGCGGCCGCATCGTCGCGAACTCCCAGCTGCATCCAGATAAACCGGATATCGAGCCGCGGCTTCAACGCGATCGCCTCGTCCACGACACCGCCGGCAGCGGCGCTGTTTCGAAAGACGTCGATAAACTGCACGGGGAATGGAATATCGGCAAGAGAGGCGTAAACCCGCTCGCCGTTGATCGTCCGCCCCACCTCATTCGGATTGACCGGGATCGCCCGCCAGCCGCGCGTCTGCAGGAAAGCCATGACATAGTTTGAGGCGCGCGCCGGATTCGCGGATGCACCGACGACCGCCGCGGTGGTTGTCTCGGCAAAGACGCGTCGAAGCAGCTCGTCGGGATAAACCAGCGCGCCGGTCATCGACCCGTCCATTCGGGCATCGGCTGCTTGGCGAGGAACGAGTCAATGCCGGCCTGCGCGTCGTGCGTTCTCATGTTGCAGGCCATCGTTTCGCTGGCGAGCTCGTATGCGGCCTCAATGCCGACTTCCAGCTGCTTATAGAACAAGCGCTTGCCCAGCGCGACCGCCGCCGGAGACTTTGATGCGACCGAAACCGCCATCTTTGCAACTGCCGCGTCCAGTTCTTCCGCCGCGACGACCCGGTTAACAAGCCCCCACCGTTCCGCCGTCGCCGCGTCCACGAAGTCGCCGGTAACCAGCATCTCCATTGCCTGCTTCCGGGAAAGGTTGCGGCTGAGCGCGACCATAGGCGTTGAGCAGAAAAGACCGAGGTTGACGCCGGAAACGGCGAATCGGGCTTCCCTCGCGGCAACCGCCAAATCACAGGTTGCGACCAGCTGGCAGCCGGCGGCGGTTGCTACACCATGGACTCGTGCGATCACCGGCTGTGGAATGCCAACGATCGCCAGCATGACGTCGGCGCAGAGGCGAAACAGCGACCGGGTCGCTTCGTCGCTGGAATTGGCCCGCATCTCCTTCAGGTCGTGACCGGTGCAGAACGCTTTCCCGGCTCCCGCCAGGATGACGGCCCGAATGCTCCGGTCGTCGCCGATGCTCCGGAATTCGTCATGCAGTTCGGTCAGCAACGCAACGGAGAGGGCGTTGAATTTGTCCGGCCGGTTCAAGGTGAGCGTGGCGACGCCATCGGCATCGTGTCGCGATAACGGCCGCGCCTGCACATTTGACCTCTCTCCCACCGTCGTCTGCATGTCCCGGGTTCTCCTGCTTTGCTTCGCTCCTCTCGCGCGCCGGCGAGTGCGGACCCGCGTCACTCCCTTATGTCTGCCGCCGAAGTCCCCGCGGCAAGGCGAAAGACGGCTGACGATCGGGATTGACCTGGTGG
>DAIQPV010000164.1:0-7197 GCA_036787145.1 Rhodospirillales bacterium | reverse complement strand
CCTGGTTGATCTGCTGGGTGCCGTGATAGAGGCCGGTGGTGTCGCCGAGGCCGACCGTGTTCGTGGTTGCGAACAGGCGAAACCAGGGGTGCGGACGAAGCACCTTGTTCTGATCGAGCAGCGTCAGCTTGCCTTCGACCTCCAGCACGCGCTGGATGACGAACATCACATCCGGCCGGCCGGCGTCATATTCGTCGAACACCAGCGCGCTCGGCCGCTGCAGTGCCCACGGCAGAATGCCTTCGCGAAATTCGGTAACCTGGCTGCCCTCGCGCAGCACGATCGCATCCTTGCCGACCAGGTCGATGCGGCTGATGTGGCTGTCGAGATTGACCCGGATGCACGGCCAGTTCAGCCTCGCCGCCACCTGTTCGATGTGGGTCGATTTGCCCGTCCCATGGTACCCCTGGACCAGCACTCTCCGGTTGTAAGCAAAGCCCGCGACAATCGCCAGCGTGGTATCGTGGTCGAACTGATAGGCCTCATCGACATCCGGAACGTGATCATCGGCGACACTGAAGGCCGGGACCTCGAGGTCGCTGTCGATGCTGAACGTCTGTCGGATCGAAACTTTGATGTCAGGAGCGTTGAGCACGCGGCCCGTACCCTCGTGCGCGGCAGGATGCACTGTCATCTGTTGCCCTTCGCGTGATCGCCCTCAAGTTGCCGAGCGCGGTGTCTGGGATGATGGTCTCGCCTACCACACTTAACGTGTCGATGCGTGCTGGGATCCTCAAGGGGCGAGCGATCCCATCACCGTGCGGTAGGCTTCGTTGATCGTCTTGAAACGTTCCTCCGCGGCTTTGTCGCCGCCGTTGGCGTCGGGATGATGACGCTTGACAAGTTCCTTGTACCGCAGCTTGACGGCAGCGACAGAGACCGGGGCCTTCAGTTCCAGAACGCGGAGCGCCTTTTCCTCGGCGCTCGCCTCGCAGCGGCGAGGCTGTGTGCTCTCGCCGAACACGCCAAAACGATCGGTGGGACCGGGGGCCTGCCACGCGCCGCAGCCGGCGGTGGCGGCAAACGGCCATGTCGGCCGCTGCCAGACCGTGTCGCGCCGGATATCGGCCTCGACCTCGTCGTCGCTCATCCCGGCGTAGTAGTTCCAGGCGGAATTGTATTCGCGCACATGCTGGAGACAAAACCACCGGTACGGGGTTATTTGCACACGCGAGCGCGGTGCCCGGTAACTTCCATCCTGTTCGCATTCCGGCCATTCGCAGCAGCGCCGGCCGATCCCGCTTCCGGCGGGCGCGGTGCTGAAGACGTGAGCGAGCCGGTCGGCAATGCGCATGGCTCTACTATGGTTGTTCGACCGGGTCGAAGCAAGCGGCCGGGCGGGCCACTTGCTTGCAGTCGCAAGGGTGGCAAAACGACTTGCAACAGGGCGGCACCAAGCTCTTGGCAGCCCCGATGTCCACGGATCGGGCAACCGATCCTCAGGCCGCTGGCGTCTCCACGTAACCCAGGCTGGCAAACGCGGTGATGGCTTCGGGGCGCAAGCGAAGGGTGCCCTTGTCGGAATCGATCTCTACCAGCGGCGAAACCCAGGACGCCGGTTCGGCAGATGCCTGTTCCTCATGCCGCCGCTGGTCGGCAAGCCGGAGCAGATGCTGACGTGTCCGACACATCTCATCAATGTGGCGACGCCAGGAGCCTCTGGCGCTTTCGTTCGGCGCGGCAAGGCGGCGCGTCATCATCTGTTCGAGCAGGGATTGAATCGCGTGGCGCTCGTGCTGGCTTGCCGGCAATCGCCGAAATGCATATTCGATGCGACGCGAGACAGGAAGGCGCGCCAGCACACGCGCTTCGCGCTGCTCGACGTCATCCAGCCGGTCGAGAACACGCTTGGCTTCCTGGACAACCAGAAAGTCGGGCGATCGGGCGATCGCTCGCTGGCAGTTCTGTCGCAGCTGCACCCTCTCTTCCGCGGTCAGCGAGGGGATACGCTCCATGACCTTTTCGCACATTGGTCTTGCTCCGCCGATGATCACGGCAGCATCGAAGCATGTGAGGATTAACAAATTGCTGACGGCCCGCCCGGCCTGGCGGAACGGAACGCGCCGCCCCTTGCGAGGGAAGCCTTGAACGATCCGAACGCGATGCCGGTCGCGCCTCCGACCATGATCGCCAGCGAGATTTTCTGGACCTCCCGACATGCGCCGGGACACCCGCTCGCCATCCCCCGGGTCTCGCTGACGATCGACCTTTGCCGGACACTCGGCTGGCTGCCGCCGGGTTGCTACCTCGAGGCCAAGCCGGCCAGCATTGCCGCACTCCTGCGCTTCCATACGGCAGATTACGTGGCAGCCGTGCGACAGGCGGAAGCCCGCCAGCACGCCACCGAGGAGGACCGCCAGCGGTTCAATCTCGGCGTCAACGGCAATCCGGTCTACGGCGAGGTCTTCCGCCGCCCGGCGATGGCCTGCGGCGCTTCCCTTGCGGCGGCCCGGCGACTGCGCCACGGCGGAATCGTCTACAATCCGGCCGGCGGAACCCACCATGGGCAGCCTGCGCGGGCGAGCGGCTATTGCATTTTCAATGATCCGGTGCTCGCGATCCTGGCTCTCCTTGATCAGGGGCTGCCGCGCGTCGCCTATGTGGATTTCGATGCCCATTTCGGCGACGGCGTTCAGCAGGCGTTTCACGATGAACCGAGAGTCCTGACGATCTCCGTTCACGAGGATGGGCGCTGGCCGATGCGGCGGAACGACGCGACCACCGGCTTCGGCGGGAGGGATGATCGCGCCGGCGGCGCGGCCCGTAACCTCCCGGTGCCGGAGGGCTTCAACGACAGCGAGCTGGCCTTCCTCGTCGGAAACGCGATCGTGCCCCTGCTGCGGCAATTCAATCCAAGCGCTATCGTTGTTCAATGCGGCGCGGACGCCCTGGCGGACGACCCGACGACAAAACTCGCCTTGTCTAATGGCGCCCTGTGGGCGGCGGTCGCGGCGCTGAAAGCTCTTTCCGCTCGGCTGCTGGTCCTGGGCGGCGGCGGTTACAATCCCTGGGCGGTCGCGCGCTGCTGGACGGGACTGTGGGCGATGCTCAATGGCTTTCCCAGCCCGGCGCGCCTGCCGGGGCCCGCGGCAGACCTGCTCCGCGCGGTGCGATGGAATCATCGGCTGGGGCGAGCGCCGGCGGAGCGATGGTTCACTACGCTGGTCGATCCGCCCCACCAGGGACCTGTACGTCCAGCGATTCGAAGCCTTGCCGACAGCGCGTTAGGATAGAGGGACTCCCCTTGCCTGACTGGCCCTGGTACTCTGCCGCTATTTGCCAAGGTCTACGGCACAGAGAAGACTACATATCCATCGTTATCACTAAGAAAACTTCGCTTCCTTGTACCTTAAACCGCTTAACAGAATTTTTTGGAATCATAACATTGTTTTCAATGCAAAATCTAACCAAGATTCTAACTATATGGGCGCTATTTAAATCTATTGTGATATTTTGCTCGCTGCCGCCATAATAGGTTTTCATATCAATTTGTACGCTCCCGGCGGGGCTGACGTGGTAAGACTCAATATCCCCCTGCGGAAGCGCATCCTGCGCTGCCCTCTTGTAGGACTTTATTGCCCCGGTAAACTCCTCTTTGGAGAGAATGATTTGGCGAATTTCGCGTGGCATTTCCGGCTCTCGTGTTGCCCGTCGCGCGACAAGGCGCAGATCTGTGTGATCTCCGAAGGGTTATGGTCGCGGCGCTGGCTTGAGGCGGCGATGGTTTCATGCCGGTTAGAGCGGTACGAGGCGGTGCAAAAGCCAGCGGCCCCAGACATTCGCCCAAGCGAGGCGCCAATGCGCTTTATAAGATCATAATGTACATTTTTAACATCTTTTAGTATATACCATTGCCGAACCAATCGCATAGGTTTTCTTGCGATCCAAGATTGCAAATTCTGCATGTGGCCGAAAGGATCCGGGTCGATACGTCTGCGGGATGCCCGGCCTGAGGCCGGCCGGTTTATCAGGGTCTCGGAGTGGTTGGCGGCAACCGCGCCGCTTCCTGCCGAGGAGCAGGCCGCTGGCCGAATGAGCCTCTGCGATGCGGCCGCGATTGCCGGCCACGGCTCGCCACGGACGGTGGCCCGAGCAGCACTTTCCGCGACCGGCGTTCCCAAGCGACGGTTTTGCGCAAGCTCGGCGCAGAGCGCTTCTAAACTGCCTCGCAAGATGGTGGGCGCGGCTGGGATCGAACCAGCGACCCCTACGATGTCAACGTAGTGCTCTCCCGCTGAGCTACGCGCCCCGGCGAGGCGGGCCGGCGACCGGTCGGATGGCCGGGCGACATGACCGCATTCTTACGGTCAGTCGCCTTCGTTGGCAAGCCACCAGCGTGATCGTCTGCGGCCGTCTCCGTGCGCCCCCCAGAAGGCAAGACAGGAATGAGTCTTGCCCTTGCCGCAACCGCGCCTTAAGTGGCTGGAAGCGCGGGTTTCGCCGGCGGCTCGGCGCGCCGGCACCCTGGAGCGCCGGCACCCTGGAGCGATGGAGGTTCAGTTGTCACCCGACCAGCCCCTGGAACGCCCCGAGGTTGAGCAGGCTCAGGAGGAACGCCCCTCCCATTCGGTGGTCCGGCCGGACGATCAAAGCGTGCCTCTTGTCTTTGCCTCGCCGCACAGCGGCCAGGAGTACCCGTCCGAGTTCGTGGCGGCATCCCGCCTCCCGCGATTGTCGCTGCGTCGATCGGAGGATGCCTTCGTCGACCGGCTGTTCGAGGCCGCCCCGACCTGCGGCGCTCCCTTGCTGCGGGCTCACTTCCCACGAGTCTATATCGATCCGAACCGCGAGCCGTACGAGCTGGACGCCACGATGTTCGACGCTCCATTACCCGACTTCGTCAATGTAACCTCGCCGCGCGTGCACGCCGGTCTTGGCACCATTGCGAAAGTCGTGGCGAACGGCGACAACATTTACCGGGGCAAGCTGAGCTTCGCCGAGGCGGACGAGCGGATAAAGACGCACTATTTTCCTTACCACGAAACGCTGCAGCAGTTGCTGGACGCAACCAGAGATCGATTTGGCTGCTATCTGCTGATCGACTGTCACTCGATGCCGTCGGTGGGCGGGCCGATGGACGCCGATCCGGGGCTGCGCCGCCTGGACATCGTGCTTGGCGATTGCCACGGGACTGCGTGCGCACCCGCCGTGATCGGGCTGGCCGAGAGCACGCTGCGCGACCAGGGGCTCGCCGTCCGCCGAAACGTGCCGTACTCCGGCGGCTACACCACCCGGCATTATGCGCGTCCGAAAGAAGGGCTGCACGCCCTGCAGATCGAGGTCAACCGGGCGCTTTATATGAACGAAGAGAGAATCGTCCCGGCGGCCGGGTTCGAGCGCATCCAGACGGTGCTGACGACTCTGATCCAGGTTCTCTGCCGGATCGACGTCAGGACGTTGTCGCCACAATGAAGGACTCCGCGCCGCCGTTCCCGCAACCGGCAGCGACCGGAATGAGCGAATCGGCGTGTGTGCAGGTGCGTCCCGCCCGGGACTCCGACATCAGCGCGATCCGCGCCATTTATGCCCACCATGTGCTGGAGGGCACCGGTTCGTTTGAAGAAGCAGCCCCGGACACGGGCGAGATGGCCACGCGCTTGCGCTCCGTCGTCGGCAACGGCATGCCGTACCTGGTGGCCGAGAACGGCGGGACCGTGCTCGGCTTCGCCTACGCCGCTCCCTTCCGCCCGCGCTCAGCGTACCGGTTTACGGTGGAGAATTCGGTCTATGTTCATCCGGCAGTGATCGGCCAGGGGATCGGCCGCAGGCTGCTTGCCGAATTAATCCAGCGCTGCGCTGCCCAAGGATACCGGGAGATGGTGGCGGTCATTGGCGATGCCGGCAACCATCGTTCCATCGCCCTTCATGCTGCGCTCGGCTTCCAGCAGGCCGGCACCCTGCGGGGAGTCGGCCGCAAGTTCAGCCGATGGTTGGACGTCGTCTTTATGCAGCGCCGTCTCACGAGCGATTCAGCTCCTGATACCCCGCTTTAGAACGCGATGCCCAGAGCCGCGGACAAAAAAAAGGGGCCGTACGAGACGGCCCGAGTTTTGGGAGGAAACGTCCAAGAAGTGCGGCACAGATCGCACCGTGATGCTTGCTGCACCGCACAACTGGACAGATAATAGTTTGCATCGTGAAATTCAAATGAGAAATTCACGATGCGCCCCGCTCACGATGATCGTTATTCGCTTTTTTCCGCAGAACCTCCGCAAGGCGTTGAAAAACATATTGTATTTTTGCAACATCCAAAGAGACAAGCTACTTGATTGATTTTTATTAGATAAAAATCACGCATAAGGATAGCCCTCAACAGAACCCGCGGGCTCAAAAACCCCGCCCCGCCTAGCCGCATTGCAGCATAATCGGGGTGTTGGCGCCGGTCGAAGTGGCCGGGTGTCCGTTGCTCGCGCTCAACGGAAGCCGCCGGCGCAGTACCGGGCGCGGCCGGGCCGCTGACATCAAGTCAGTGGCCTCCGCGCGCTCAAGCCTGCGAAACGTCCATGCGCTCGACGTGCGCGCGAGCGGCGATGGCCCCGGCCTCGGCACGGGTGAAAGAAGCGACGTCCGCCCGTTGCGCGTTGGCGGCCCCGCAGGCCGCCGCCAGCGCCAGCGCGGCTTCCACGCTCCTCCCCTCGGCGAGCATGGAGACGAGCCCGGCCAGAAAGCAGTCGCCGCTGCCGACAGCGCTGACAGTCGTGACCCGAGGCGCGCTGACCCGCCAGGCGCCCTCGGCCTCCGCCAGGACGGCACCATCAGCGCCCAGCGTGATCACCACGCGCGGCGGTCCCAGCGCCCGAATCGCCTGCGCTGCCGCAACGGCGTCCCGCTCGCCGACGATCTTGCCGCCGAGCAGGGCGTTGGCTTCATCGCTGTTGATCTTAATGCACGCACTCGCTGCCGCGGCTTCCCGCAGGGCGGCCCCGCTGCCATCCACCCAGAGTTCCTCACCGACCTGGGCCCGTGTGGCGGCTGCCAGTTCGCGGAAGCCGCCGTCCGGCCAGCCGGGCGGCAGGCTGCCGCCGATGCACACCGCTTGCGCACGCTTTGCCGCCTGGACAACCGCAGACGAAAAAGCCGACCACTCGGCGCGGGTTATCCGGGGCCCAGGCTCATTGATGACCGTGCTTTGGCCGAGGTCGTCCACGATGATCAGGCAGCTCCGCGTTTCGCCGGCGATCGCCGTCCAGCGGCCGT
>DAIQPV010000163.1:0-7241 GCA_036787145.1 Rhodospirillales bacterium | reverse complement strand
CCTGCGCAACGTCCAGCCGCTGTTCGCCGACTTCGAATTCGGCGGCATGACCATTGCGCATAACGGCAACCTGACCAACGCGCTGACCGTCCGCAAGGCGCTGGTCCGCCGGGGCGCGATCTTCCATTCGACCTCCGATACCGAAACGATCATCCACCTCGTCGCCACCAGCCACTACTCGACGGTTGTCGATCGTCTGATCGATGCGATGCGCCAGCTCGAAGGAACCTATTCGCTGGTCGCCATAACCCGGCGCAAGCTGATCGGCATGCGCGATCCCTATGGGGTGCGCCCGCTGGTTCTCGGACGGCTCGATGGCGCCTTCATCCTGTCATCCGAGACCTGCGCGCTCGACATCATCGGCGCCGAGTTCGTTCGCGACGTGGAGCCAGGCGAGCTCATCGTCGTCGATGATCAGGGCGTGCGCTCGATCAAGCCGTTTGCCAAGGTCGCGCGGCGCTTCTGCATCTTCGAATACATCTACTTCGCCCGGCCCGACTCAACGATCGAGGGAAAGAACGTCTACGAGGTTCGCAAGAGGATCGGCTGGGAGCTGGCGCGCGAGACTCCGGTCGAAGCCGACCTCGTCGTCCCGGTGCCCGATTCCGGCGTTCCCGCGGCCATCGGCTTCGCCGAGCAAAGCGGCATTCCGTTCGAACTCGGGATCATCCGCAACCATTACGTCGGCCGCACCTTCATCGAGCCGACACAGAACATCCGGCTGCTCGGCGTGCGCCTCAAGCACAATGCGAATGCGGCCCGGCTGAAGGGCAAGCGCGTGGTGCTGGTCGACGACTCCATCGTTCGCGGCACAACGTCCGTCAAGATCGTGCAGATGGTGCGAAATGCCGGGGCGGCCGAGGTTCACCTGCGGATTTCCAGCCCACCGACCACCCACCCCTGCTTCTACGGCATCGATACGCCGGAGAGGAAGGAGCTGCTGGCCGCGACGCGGAACCTTGAGGAGATGGTGCGCTACATCGGCGTGGACTCGCTGGCTTATCTGAGCATCGACGGCCTGTATCGAGCCGTTGGCGAGCTGGGCCGTGATGTCTTCCGACCGCAGTACTGCGATGCCTGCTTCACTGGCGACTATCCGATCCGGCTGGTTGATCAGGAAAAAGATCCGGCCGACAATCAGTTGTCGTTCCTTGAAGAATAAGCGACTGTCGGGCAACCGATCGTTGTGTATTTCCCTGCAAAGCATCGAACGTCCGAAGGAGGACCTTGCGCTGACCCACAAGACCCGGCAGCGGATCGATGGCTGAGGCTCGTCTCGCCGGCCGCGTTGCCCTGATTACCGGCGGCGGACGTGGCATCGGCCGTGCTGTTGCACTGCGCTTCGCGGCCGAAAGCGCCGACTTAGTCCTGGTTGGACGAACTCAGGGCGCTCTGGAGGACGTTGACGACCGTGTCCGCGCCTTGGGTCGACACGCATCGCTCGTTGTCGCCGATCTTGCCGATCCCGCCGTGATTGATCGGATGGGCGCCGCCGTGTGGGAGCGTTGGGGCCGCCTCGATATCCTCGTCGGCAACGCCGCGACCCTCGGCACCCTGACGCCGGTCGGCCACATCGATCCGGCTTCGTGGGATCAGGTGCTCGCCGTCAATCTGACGGCAAACTGGCGGCTTTTGCGCAGCTTCGATCCGCTGCTGCGCGCATCACCGGCCGGGCGCGCCATCTTCGTGACCGATAGCTGCGCCGGCGGACTTGGCTACTGGGGCGCTTACGCCGTCTCCAAGGCCGGGCTGGAAAGCCTGGTCCGCACCTATGCGCACGAAATCGGGCATACCGCCGTTCGTGCCAATCTGATCGACCCCGGAGCGACACGCACCCGGATCCGCGCCGCGGCGTTCCCCCTCGAAGACCCGCTCTCTATCAAGCCGGCCGACGACCCGCACCTTCTCGACGCCTTCGTGGCGCTGGCAGAAACCAGCTGTGCGCACAACGGTCAGGTCATCCGCGGCGGGCCGGTGCCGCGAGGAACGCCGACTTAGCCTTTCCTTTACCAACCGCCCGCATGATGCCGCCAGTGACGCGAGACCCTCTCGCAGATGCTGGACAAAGCCGATGTGGGCGTTCCCCATTTCTGACCGGCGCCATCGTCCCGCTCCCCTGCGCAGCCCTGCCGCGTGGCTGGGCCAGTCGCTGGGTCGCAGGCAGAAAGCCGCGGACGCCTCGAAAGCGGTCAGCACCGGGCTGGCCCGGGCGACGACCTTCCTCGCCGCTGCCGGCGCGTTGACGGTCGCCGCCGTCGTACCGCTCGCGTACTTCCACTTCGGCGAGCAGTTCGAGGCAGGCAGAATTCAGGCCGAGGCCCGGCAGCAGGCCCATTTGGTCTCGTCTCTGGTTCGTCGCGACCCTCAGTGGCAATCGCGGACCGACGAGCTCCAGGCCATTCTCGACGCGTACGCCGCCGGCGGAGGCGGCAGTCACATCCTCTACGACGCGGGGGGCCGCGTGGTCGGCCAGCGCTGGTCTGGCGCTGAGAGCTACCCCTTCTTGCTTAACCCGGCCTTGATCGAGGTCCAGCCGGTCATGCTGCTGGGCCAGCGGGTGGCCAGCGTTGAAATCCGCCGCTCTCTGCGGGACTTGCTTGCGCGTACCACGTTGGTGGCGATCCTCGCGTCGCTGCTGGCCCTGCTGCTGTTCGTCGTCCTGCGGGTCGTTCCCTTGCGGGCGTTGCGGCGCGCCGTGCGGAGCGCCTCTTTCCTCGCCAGCCATGATGCGATGACGGGCCTGCCCAACCGCATGCTGTTCCTGGACCGCCTGAACCATGCGCTGGCGCAAGGCCGGCGACTGGGCGTCGAGACGGCCATGCTCTGCCTGGACCTGGACCGTTTCAAGGAGGTCAACGATACCTTGGGGAATGCCGTCGGTGACCAACTGCTGCGACGGGTGACCACGCGATTGCAATCCTGCCTGCGCGAGAGCGATACGCTCGCCAGGCTTGGCGGTGACGAGTTTGCCGTCATCCAGACCGGGCCGGCCCAGGCAGAGGCCGCCGCCGCCGTTGGGCAACGGATCGTGGAGCGTCTGTCCGCGCCGTTCGATGTCAACGGCCATGAGGTCGTCATCGGCTGCAGCGTCGGCATTGCCCTGGTGCACGGCACGAACCCCGGCAACGCGGAGACGGTGCTGCGGAGCGCCGACCTGGCGCTTTACCGGGCAAAGGAGGACGGTCGCGGCACAGTCCGCTTTTTCCAGGAGGAGATGAACGTCCGCCTGAACACCCGCAAGCAACTGGAAGCCGATCTGCGGCGGGCGTTGGCCGACGGGCAGTTTGAGCTGCACTATCAGCCTCAGGTGGATCTGGCGAGCGGCCGCCCGGTGGGTGTCGAGGCCTTGTTGCGCTGGCATCATCCGGAGCGCGGTCAGATCCTTCCGTGCAACTTTATCCCCGTGGCCGAACACACCGGGCTGATCGTCCCCATCGGCGAATGGGTGCTGCGTACCGCCTGCCGGCAGGCGACCCGCTGGCCTAGCCTGAAGATGGCGGTGAATTTGTCCCCGGCTCAATTTCGCGTTCCCGGACTCGAACTGGACGTCGCCCGCGTCCTCGACGAGACCGGACTCTGCGGCGAACGCCTCGAGCTGGAGATCACCGAAAACGTGCTTCTGCACGACACGGAGGCGACGATTGCAACGCTCCGGGCCCTGAAGGACCTGGGCGTCAGCGTCGCCATGGACGATTTCGGCACGGGCTACTCAAGCCTCGGCTATCTGCGTCGCTTTCCGTTCGACAAGATCAAAATCGACCGCTCCTTCGTCTGCGACGTCGCCGAAGGGGGCGACGCTACCGCCATCGTCCGCGCCGTCGTCCGTCTCGGCCGCAGCCTCGGCATCCGGACCATCGCCGAGGGGGTTGAAACCGGACCGCAGGCGGAATTCCTCGCCGGCGAGGGCTGTGACGAAGTGCAGGGCTACCACTATGGCCGGCCGATGGCCGCCGCCGACATCGAGCGCCGGTTCCTCTCGACAACCCCACCGGACGCGGATCCGGCCGCCCGAGAGGGTCGATGGGCGGCCGCCGCGAGAGCGTCGCGTTGATCATCGCCGGATCGCTGCGCCATTGGCCGAGTGCCGCCTCACTCTTATGTGGCGCACGCTATCACGCAACGATTCGATGCAATACGACCTACCGTTCTGCAGGCCAGGCATAACCGGCGCTGTGGAGCGCTGGAAGAATCTCCTCCTCCAGATGAAATGCGCTTCCATTACCATCGATGGAAAACCAGCTCATGCCCAGCTTTTCATACATGGATAAGGCGTTCCTGAGGACCGCGCGGAATGGCTCAGTCCAGTAATTTGTCTCGGTCATAAGCAAAGGATACTTTTCCCGAAGACATTGCACGCCGGCTTCCCCGATCTGATGGGTGCCGTTGTAGTGGTGAAATCCGATAGATGTCTTGGTCCAGTCGATTCCTTTCATTTTTGCGATCAACCCTGCCCAAGAAGCGCAGGTTGGCCATATGTTTGCGGTCGTAAAAAGGGCTATGTGAGTGTCGGGGGCTTTCCCGCGCATGATAAGATAGACTGATTTCAAGTCGGCCAGGACCTGGTCGGTGTATTGCTCGGGCGCTCCCCAGTATGGGCCTCCTTGAACCGGTTCGTTCGTCATCTCATAGAAGACGTGCGTCCGGTTTTTATAGCGCGGGGCGATAACGCTCCAGAACTTCTTGAGTTCTTGGAGGTTATAGGTGCCAGACCTGGTCGCGGTGTTGATCATCAGGTAAAGATTGTTAGCGGCAGCCCGGTTCACGGCAACATCCAGAGCTGGAAGCTGCTGCTCAACGGTTCGCCCGACGGTAACTGTCCTGACACCGTAGCGGACAGCATTCAGACCGAGGGTGGCATTCAGGTACTGCCAATAGCTGTTGGGAGCAACGTAGCCGTTGGCGACCAACTGCATCCTTGCCCCACGAAGCGGTGTATTTCTGTCGCTGAGTACCGTTCCGTTCTGTACATTTACCCGGCCGCGCTCCGCTGACCATCCAGCCGTCGCTGCAGACGTTACGGAGATGATAGAAATGATCACAGTCAACGATATTTGTGATCTAACTATTGCTAGAAATCTAGCACAAACTTTTTTCAGAGAAAGTTTCATTGAACTTTAACTCCTCCATGACCAGCTCCTCGGTTCTCGTCAAATTGTGCGAGTATTTCCGAAGGAATCTTAGTTATTTGCGCATTAGGTATTCTATAAACTATTATATCACAACCTGCGATAAAGACAATTGAGCCATGTTTTTCGCGTGATCGGGGAAAATACGTACGTCTATAGTTTAGCCCTATATGCGTAAATCTCGCTGTTGCGTACCTAGTATGTCGCAGCAACCACGCCGCAGCGCGGCTGGCCCACTGGCAAAAGTAGTGGGCGAGAGGTTTTCGACCCTCCCAGGGCTTCCTCTTAAATATGCGCGAAGAATAGAGCGTTTCAGATCTCAGGCATCACTTGCCTGGATCGAGGCTCATAAATCAACAAGCGAGGATAGCTGCGATGTAGTTTGCCCGAAGACCCTTAGCGCTGCTTGCGCGTGTCTTCCTGCGGCGTCGGCCAGGCGAGGCAGCGCTGTAGCCCGTCCGCCAGCGCGCCCGCGATCCGGTGCTGCAGCGCTGGCTCGCTCAGGCTCCGCTCGTCGTCCGAGTTGACGATAATTCCGGCTTCGACCAGGACCGCAGCGGTGCGCGCCGTCTTGAGAACGATCAGGTCGTCGAAGAAATAGACGCCGTTCGCAGCGTCGGCGAGCGGCCGGTTCTCGCCGTGGATGGGTTCGGCATGGTGCAGCGACGGAGACTGGCCGGCAGCCCTCAGCGCTTCGCCGATCTGCCGTGCACAAACCAGGCTCTCCGCTGGCTGCGGATTCTTCCGGGAGACGAACAGCGAGAAGCCGGAGAACCGGTTGCTGCGCCGTTGGGCGCGACCCTCCACGGTCCATCCCTCCAGATACTGTTCCTGAACGGAATCGTGATGGATCGACAGGAAAAAATCGGCACCCGCGTCCGCGGCCGAGGCGGTTCGCGCCGGCAGCTCGTTGACGTCGCCCCCGACCCCGATCATCCGCGCGCGAAAACCGCGGTCTTGCAGCGCCTGGCCGACGGCCACGGCGAGGTCCCGGTTGAAGGCAAACTCGGAACGACCGCGCGCACTCACAGCACCCGCCCGCGCCGAGGAATGGCCAACATCAACGGCTATGAGCGGAGCCTCCGCCGCCGACGGGCCTGGCGCGGCAACAGCACAGAAGAGCATGCCCCCCAGCATCGCCGGCCGTATGCCCCGGGAAGACCGGCACCGCCCACTCCGGCCGCCTCCCCGCATGCCCCCCCGCATGCCCAGGCGCCCTGCCTTCAGTCCGTGCCCGAGGCCGGCTGAAGCTTGCCCAGGGGATCCGTTTCCACCAGGCCGGCCACCTGCTCGTACAACGCCGCAAATTCCTGAAGACGCTTGGTGAACTCTTCGTCCGGCCCGCCCATGGCCCGGAACATGATAGCCGCTTCACGCAACAGCTTCGCCGCCAGATCCGCGTGCGTTGTCATCGGCACAGTCCTTTCCTCCTGCCCGGCCCAGCTACAGCGAGCTGCCCCCACTGCTCGCGCGTTGGGCGCAGACATAGGCCAGTCGCGGGCTTGATGCCAGTACTCAGGTGCCGCCGCTTCGATCACTGCGCCCCGCGGCGGCTGGCAGGGCTTGGGGGGAGGATGCCGGCGCGTAGACGCGGAGCGCGCCCGGCACGACGCGAAACAGCACCGGGGTCCGCGCACGGACCTCACCGTCAACGTTGACCGCCAGCGGACGATCCGTCTCGACGGCTATCGCCTCACCATGCAGCGAGAGGATATCGGCGACCGGCCGATGCCAGCCCCAGCGCAGAACCGGCAGCAGAACCGCCATGCGCCAACCCGACAGGCGCGGCAGCGCGTAGAGGTCCAGCCGATGATCGTCGATCGCCGCGTCATCGACGATCGTCATCCCTCCGCCGTAGAAACGGCCGTTGCCCACCGCGATCTGCATCGCCCTCAGCTCCGACAATTCACCATCGCAGGTGATCCGTGCCAGGAACGACTTTTGCCGGTGCATGGCCTCCCGGGCGCAGGCGAGATAAGCGATGACACCCCACCGCTGCTTGCGATCGGGCGTCAGCCGTTTTGCAATCCGGACGCTGAGCCCGATGCTGGCGACGTTGAAAAAGTGCGTGGGTGGCACGTTCGCCCGCTCGATCTGGCCGACGTCGATCGGCCG
>DAIQPV010000162.1:0-7254 GCA_036787145.1 Rhodospirillales bacterium | reverse complement strand
TCGGCGGCTTTGCTGGTTCTGGCGGCACTGTTCTTCCTCGGATACGCGCTGCGGGCGTTGGGCGGGCGTTGGGCGGCATGGCGGCGCCTTCGGCTGCTGCCGGCCGATCTCGGAATGAACCCGCTGACGCGCCGCCTGCACCGCCTCGCCGGTCCGTTGTTTGCGCGGCCGGTCGGCTGGCGCGGCTATCTGCTGGGCGTCAGTCTCGGCTTCCTGCCGTGTGGCCTGCTGTATGGGGGGCTGGCGGCGGCCGCGGCCAGCGGACAACCACTGGCGGGAGCAATGGCGATGCTGGCGTTTACCGCCGGCACCATCCCCGCCCTGATCGCCGTGGGACTGGCTGGCCATGTTGCCGGCCAGCGGTTCCGCGATGCCGCGCTGAGTTTTATGCCGGCCTTGATGCTGGCGAATGCGGTCGCGCTATCCTATCTCGCGTGGCGAACGATTGCCTGAGCAACATGTCTGAAGGGGAGACTATCGGATGAGCACCAGAAACTCTCATTCAGCGAAGAGGGCAGCGTCCCAACGCACAGGCCGCCGCCGGAGCGGACCCATACTGGCGTTCGCTCTGGTGGTCGTCGCCACCGTGGGCGTGCTCGCCATCCGGCAATACAGCGGTATGTCGGAAAGCATCGCCGCCGAGACCGGCGCGGGCGAGAACAAGCTGAATATCGGCGGACCGTTTACCCTGGTCGATCAGGATGGCCAGACGGTGACCGAGGCAAACTACAGCGGCCGCTGGCTGCTCGTGTATTTCGGCTACACGTATTGCCCGGATGTCTGCCCGACCTCGCTGACGCGCAATGTTGATGCGATCGAGCTGCTGGGCGACAAAGGGGACCTGGTTACGCCGGTTCTGATCAGCATCGATCCGCAGCGCGATACCCCCGAAAAGCTGAAGCAGTATGTGGGCCTCTTCAATCCGCGCATGGTTGGACTGACGGGGACACCCGAGCAGATCGCCGCCGTTGCCAAGGAATACCGGGTCTTTTACATGCGGTCGCCGGGTGACACTCCGGACAGTTACGTCGTCGACCACTCATCGCTCACCTATCTGGTCGGACCGGACGGCAAGGTCGCGCAGTTTTTCAGCCACAGCGCCAGTCCTGAGGAGATTGCCGACCGGCTGAAGCAGCGCCTGTGAGACAGGCGGCGGGCAGGGGTGCGTCCGCTTCAAAAGGGCTGATGATCGCGGCGCCGGCGTCGGGCAGCGGCAAGACGGTTTTCACTTTGGGCCTGATCAGGCATTGGGCCCGAAGCGGCGTTCGCGTCGCGTCCGCCAAGGTCGGTCCGGACTATATCGATCCCGCGTTTCATGCCGCGGCTTCCGGGCGGCCGTGCTTCAACCTCGACCTATGGGCGATGAGACCGGCAACGCTGTGCGCGGTCGCGGCTCTGCTCGCGGAACACGGCGACATCGTCGTCTGCGAAGGGGTTATGGGTCTTTTCGACGGGGCGACCGCCAATGCGGGATCCACCGCCGACCTGGCCGTCCTGTCGGGCTGGCCGGTGGTGCTGGTTGTTGACGCGCGCGCGCAGGCGGCGAGCGCTGCGGCCGTCGTCCGCGGCTTTGCGACGCATCGGCCCGGCCTGGGGATCGCTGCGGTCGTCTTCAACCGGGTTGGCGGCGAGCGGCATGCGGCGGTCCTGCGCGAGGCCTGCGAAACCGCTTTGCCGTCGATTTCCGTGCTCGGTTGCCTGCCCCGTGTCGAGGGTCTGGCGTTGCCGGAACGTCACCTTGGCCTGGTCCAGGCCGGAGAACATCCGGACCTCGCTTCGTTCTTGAACCGGGCTGCGGACGAGATCGCGGCGCACGTCGATACCGAGCGGCTGCGCGTCATTGCGCGTGCCGGCTGGTCGGCGACCGGGGCTACGGGCCGGGGCTTGCCTCCGGTGCCGCCCCTCGGTCAGCGCGTCGCGCTCGCCAGCGATGCCGCATTCGCCTTCAGCTATCCCCTGGTGGTCAATGGGTGGAGAGATGCGGGCGCCGAGGTGATTCCGTTTTCACCGCTCGCCGACGAAGCGCCGGCGCCTGATTGCGACGCGGTCTATCTGCCTGGCGGCTACCCCGAGCTTCATGCCGGTCTGCTCGCCGGGAATTGGAGGTTTCTTGAAGGACTTCGGCGGGCTGCGGCGCGCGGTGCGGCCGTTTTTGGCGAATGCGGCGGCTATATGGTGATGGGCGAGGGACTGATCGATGCGCGAGGAGTCCGGCATGCGATGGCGGGGCTCCTTCCCTTGGAAACCTCCTTTTCTGATCGCCGGCTCCACCTGGGGTACCGTACTGCGACCTTGCTGGCGGACGGCCCGCTGGGCGTGGCGGGTGCCTGCTTTCGCGGTCACGAGTTCCATTTCGCACGGACCCTGCGGGAGGGGCCGGGATCGCCGCTGTTCCGGTGTACCGACGCCACTGGCCGGGCAATCGGCGCCACCGGACTTGCCGCGGGCCACACGATCGGCTCATTCGTGCACCTGATCGATACGGCGCGGTAGTCCGCGCCCCGGACCAGCGGGGTGCCTCCAGGGAGGGACCGCGCCTAAAGCCTTACCGAAAATGATTCGTCATGCGCGGACTTGATCCGCTCATCCACGCGCCGCCGTCCGGTGTCTGCGGCAAGCTGTGGATGGCCGGAACAAGTCCGGCCATGACGTGTGTTGTAACCAATTGATTTGGGACAGTCAGACTCTCAGACGAGCAGGAAGTCCGTGCTGTCGATGTCATCGGCCGAGACCCCCACGAGGACGGCCAGTTCCTCGCCGCCGGAAGAGATGCTGGTGCTCTCGCCGCCCGGGCCGGTTGCGCGGATTACCAGGCTTCCGAAGCTGAGCCCGCCGGCCAGGCCGATATGATCGTGTGAGAAGCCGGTGCCGAAATCATAGATCAGGTCGCGCCCACCCCCCGGACGGATCACGAAGGTGTCGATGCTGAAGTCGCCGTAAAGAACGTCGTCGCCCTCGCCGCCGACCAAAGTTGCTCTGCCGTTTCCATGCACGCGAAGCGTGTCATCGCCGCTTCCGCCGAGGAGTTCGTTGCCGCCGAGGGTGTTCCAGGCCTCAAGGGTATCGTTGCCGGCGCCGCCCGCCAGCAGATTGCGCGCCACTGTCCCCTGATGCAGGGCCGGCATGTTGATATGCGCGATCAGAACGTCATCGCCGTCGCCACCAAGAAGCCTGTTGCGCGCCACGTGCGGGCCGCCGCCGTACGCATCGTCGATGGTCGCTGTCGCGTCAATGAAGTCATCCCCCGAGCCGCCAAAAACGACATTCTCTGCTCGGGCGCCATCGCCGTCAGGCTCGAACGGAGTGGCGGTGGACGTGACGACGATCGAATCAGCCCCTGATCCCCCGTCGATGTCGGTCAGCGACTGACCGCCGAACCACGATCCGGACTTCAGGTCGACATTGATCAGATCGTCCCCGTCGCCGCCGCTCACCGTTGCCGCTGCCGCGCCGAGCACATTGCCATAGGTCTCCGCATGAATGGAAAGGTAATCGTCTCCTCCGCCGCCGGCGACATTTTGCTCAGACTCTACGAATGTCGCATCGTAAACCGGATAATCTCCGGAGGAATCGATGTAATCATTTCCCTCGCCGCCTGATATCGTCGCCCACGTGCTCTGCGCGGTTATGTGATCATTACCGTCTCCGCCATCGAGTTCTGCGGTCTGACTGATCGACTGGATCGAATCGTTACCTGCCCCGCCGTAAATCCTGTTGTCGGATTCGAAAAAACTGAACGCCAAGGCAATCAGCTGATCGTCCCCGTTGCCGCCGGCGATCGTATTGCTGACGATGCTTTCCAGCAGAAAGCCGCCCTGATCCTGTCCGACGCGAACATAAATGCTGTCGTCGCCGGCCCCGCCGATCATCGCGTTGTAGACGTCTCCTTCACCACCAAAGAACCCCGGGCGATCATAGGTTGCAGTCAGGGTATCATCGCCGATGCCGCCGTCGAGCTGTGTTTGCCAGGTCTTGATTTCGGATGTGGCGGGGAGAGAAATCGTGACGGACAAGTCATCGTTGTCCGCTCCGCCGTGAAAGGTGTTGTCGAAGCCGGAGCTGCTGCGAATGGTGTCGTTGCCTCCGCCACCCTCCGCCGTATCACTTCCCGCGCCTGTGTAAATGATGTCGTCCCCGCCGCCGCCCCAGATGACGTCGTCACCGGCCAGGCCATGGATCAGATCGTCGCCATCCGTGCCATGCAGCCGATCGGGTCCCGCAGTTCCGCGTATCTTTGCCACGCCAACTCCTGACAAAACTTCGGGTTTCAAAGATCGGCAGCGTCCCCCTTGCCGAGTTGCTGCCGATATCTGATTTAAGTAGAATTAATTGTGTGCTGGTTCAATCCGTGTCCAAAGCGACATGGCGACATTTATTGTCGATTTTGACAAATGAAATCCTAATCACCGAGAGATGGGTGATTCGCGCATCAAGGACACAGTAACGCCGGGTCAAGACTGGCATAAATATCGCCGCAGGGTCCGTCGTCCCCCTGTTGCCGCAGCCACTCCCGGAGTTCGGCCCCCAGCAGCGGGCGGGGATGAAGCAGCCGCATGTCGTCGCCATAGGACGCGTTGAATCGGTAATCGCCCAGTTGTGCCAGCCGATCGAGCGCCGCCTCGATCACGCTGCGGTGCATCGGGACGAACTCCACGCTGAGCGCCCGGAGAGGCTTCGACAGGCCTCGCAGCGCCTCATGCTCGTGTCCTTCAATGTCGATCTTGACGAAACGAGGCGCACCGTGTGCGGCGATCAGGCCGTCCAGAGTGATCGAAGGCACCTCGATGATCTGCTGCCACCGCTGGCCGTGAAAACTCGGCGCGGTGGCGGCGTGCGCGATGAAGGCGCTGGACGTTGTTGAAAGGGTCGGGTTGGCGAGGTTGAGGTAGAGCGGCATGCTGGTTTGGTCGGTGCCCGCAATAGCGGCGGCGGTGATCGTGACCTGCGGGTCTCGACCGTAGAGCAGCCTGAGGACCGCCACCAGCGAGGGTTGCGGCTCGACGGCTACGACTCGCGCGCGCAGCCTGCGCCAGGACCGAATGCGGTTGCCCACATGGGCTCCGAGGTCGAAGGCCAGATCGCCGGGTCGCAGGAAACGGCGATAGAATGCGTCCATCGTTCTGAAGTGCCACGGACGCCCGTAGTAAATTCCGAGCGACCGGGCGACGCCCCAGGCCGCCTTCAGGGACGCCGGCATCTCCTGCTGCAAGCGAGGGCTTCAGGTGGGCTGGCGAATGGCCTCGAACTCCAGGATGATATCCACGTTGTCGCCGACGAGCCCGCCCGCGACCGCGTAGGTCATGCCGAAATCGCTGCGCTTGATCTGAGTCTGCGCCGAAAAGCCGGCCGCCCAATGCTGGTCACCGAAAGGATACGCGCCGCTCTTGTTCCAGGTCACGTCAAGAACCACCGGCTTGGTGACGCCGCGGATCGTCAGATCTCCCTGAATGAGGCCGGTGCGCGGACCGGTCTGCTGCGCCGCCGTTCCTCGGAAGGTGATCTCCGGAAACTTCTCGACCCACAGGAAGTCTTCCTTGCGCAGATGCTCGTCACGTGCCGGATGATGGGTGTCGACGCTGGCGGCATCGATCTTGACCTCGATGTCGGAGACCGAGGGCTTCGCGTCGTCGAACACGAACGAGCCTTCCGCCCTGGTGAACTGGCCGAGAGTCTCGGCGAATCCCAGGTGGGAGACGAAAAAGATGATGGCCATGTGGTTGGGGTCGATGACGTAGCGCTCCTCGGCGGCGCGCGCCGGCCAGGGGCTGAGCGCGCCGGCCAGAATGGCGGCGGCCAGCGCCAGTGCCGCCGGGCGGAAGATCGCCGCCGACCGTTGAGACCCGGCACGTTGCCGGGTGCAGGACAAGCTGGGCTCAGGCAGGGCGGGTCTCAGGTTCATCATGAAAGCCTCTGGAACGATCTCGACTGCCCATTAAATTGGAGAAGCGGCGCCCCGTACAACGGGAACCTGCCGCTGAGCGGTTTCGGGAAGCGATATCGTGGACGCGGCGGTCAGGCAAGGCCAGGCATTCTGGGTGGAGGAAGCGCTTCGCGGAGGCCTGCGCCCGGTGATGCTGGCGGCACCCGAGCCAGGGCACGTTCTGGTGGAGACGATGTTCAGCGGCCTCAGCCGGGGCACCGAAACCCTGGTGTTCCGCGGCGGCGTGCCGGCCAGCCAGCATCAGGCGATGCGCTGTCCCTTCCAGGAGGGCGATTTTCCTGCGCCGGTCAAATACGGCTATGCGGCGGTGGGCCGCGTGCTGTGCGGCGACGACGGTCTCGTTGGCCGCTCGGTTTTTGTTCTGCACCCCCACCAGACCCACTTCATCGTCCCGGCGGCCGCGGCGATCCCGCTTCCCGAGGGATTGCCGCCGGGTCGGGCGGTGCTCGCAGCGAACATGGAAACCGCGATCAATGGCGTCTGGGATGCCGGAATTGCGCCAGGCGACCGGGTCTGCGTCATCGGCGCCGGCGTCGTGGGCCTGCTGGTGGCGAGCCTGGCGTCGCGGATACGCGGTGCAGCGGCCGTGGTCCATGACATCGACGGCGGCAAGGCGGCGGCGGCGGCGACCCTGGGGCTGTTGTTTTCGAATAACCCCCAAGACATCGGGCCAGTCGATGTCGTCATCCACGCCAGCGGCGATCCGGCGGGACTGCGAACGGCGCTTGACCTTGCCCCCTTCGAGGGGCTGATTCTTGAGATGAGCTGGTTCGGCGACAGGGCGGTGACGCTGCCGCTCGGCGAAACATTTCACTCGCGCCGCCTGACGCTCCGCTCTTCGCAGGTCGGCGCGGTCTCGCCGTCGCACCGTGGCCGATACAGTCACCGGCAGCGGCTGGAGCTGGCGCTCCGCCTGCTCCGCGACGATGCCTTCGATTACCTGATTTCGGGTGAAAGTCCGTTCGAACTGCTGCCCCAGGTCATGGCAGATATCGCCGCCGGCAGGTTGCCGGCCCTGTGCCACCGCATCCGCTACTGATAAGGGGAGGGCTTGCCCGTGTTCACGGTTTGCGTCCGCGATCACATGATGATCGCTCACAGCCTGCGCGGCGCGGTCTTCGGGCCGGCGCAAAACCTGCACGGCGCGACCTACGTGGTCGATGTGGAGTTGCGAAGGCGGGAGCTCGACGCGAACGGCATCGTCGTCGATATCGGCGCGGCCTCGGCGGCGCTCCGTGCGATTCTCGCGACGGTCGAATACCGCAACCTGGACGACCTGATCGAGTTCGACAAGGCGGTGACGACCACCGAGT
>DAIQPV010000161.1:0-7262 GCA_036787145.1 Rhodospirillales bacterium | reverse complement strand
ATAGGGTTAATATAAGACGATCTTTCAGGAGCGACCGTTGCCAGCGCCCCGATCTGGATCGCTTTTCCGGCGGGGCGGTGGAAAATGGTCGGCCTGCGCGATGCCCGTCGGAGCCGGTGGACGTCTTCGGGCTTCTGCCGGGATCCTTCTGGGCACAGAGAGGGACCGGCGATGTTCTGGTTCTGTTTCGGCATCCGCCGCTTTCGACGCAATCCGCGTCATCGCGCTGAGCAGCCCCAGGAGACAATAGATCGAGGAGTCATAGGCGAAGCTGAGTGCGGCGCTGGCCACGCAGTATGTGGCCAGGGCCACCCGCGCCGCCTTGCCGAACTGCCTCATCCACTCACGGTCCGCCCCGGCAACTTTCGATAGCCGGCCGGCAGTCCGCCACGCGGCGATCAGAATTGCGCAGAACAGGGCGAGTCCGATGAAGCCGTGATCGCCGAGGACCTGGAAGAAGATGCTGTGCGCTGCCAGACCCTCGCTGACGACCCTGGCATTGGGCATGAAGGTGCGGAAGACGGAACCGTCTTCGGTCCCGGAGAAGCCGACCCCTGTCAAGCGCGACGAGGCGGCGTTGAAGGCGAAGTGCCACGCGTCGAGTCGACCCTGAAAAGACGCGTCCGAATCTGCCGCTGTCTCGATGGTCGACATTCGGTCGAACCACTGAGGCGGCATCACCGTCCACGTGATCCAGGCAATGGCCAGAAAACCGACCGTAACGAGCCGCTTGTGGGGGGAGGACCACCAGAAGAAGGCTCCAAGGAAACTCAGCCCGATCAGCCCACCACGGGAAAATGTTCCCAGAACGGCAACCGCGTTCAGCAGCAGGAGCAAGACAAGCCCCACACGGACCACTCGATTTGCTGAGGTGAGGCGGAGGTAGTTGGCCAGGGGTATGGTCATCAGCATGACCACGGCGAGGTGATTGCGATCGGCGATGGAGGTCTTGGCTGGCCCCACCACTTCTCCGGCGCCGCCGGTGGACAGCGTGAAGCCCCCTCCTTTCACGCCGAAGAATGCGTAACTCAGCACGAACACCCAGACCATCGCCTGGCATCGCACCCGGCTGCGGGTGGTGGCGGCGACAGCGATGCCGAACATCATGTTTTTGAAGCTGAGGTCGGCGCGGTTGGCGCTGATGGCCGGACTCAGAGCGTTGGCGGTCGTCACCACGCACCAGATCATGAATACAAAGATGAGGATCGTAAGAGCGTTGTTCGGCGGAATGATTGGTTCTTGATGGAGGAACAAAGCAACGACCAAAAGCCCCACGGCAGCCGAATTTACGGGAAAGGTCGATATCCATCCACCGGCGAGCTGATGAGGGTTCATCATGGTGACCCAGCCCCAGATCAGGACACCCGCGTATGGCGAGACGAGAATGAGCGCGAGCAGGAAGAAAAAGAGGGGCGGGAATAGCAAAGCACGCATTCAGGCGGATCGACCACAACGGTTCGATCGCCGCCGGCCTCGGCCAACCGATCCGGGCGTGTCCTCAGCTGGGGCAGGCGGCTTCGCCCTCCTCATCGTGTAAATCCCGCCGACCATCCCTTCTTCTGGCCGCTTGTCGTTCGCGACTGCCCAGACGACCAGAGCGACCATTGCCATCAGCCAGACATACAGAAGGATGGATTCAAACAACCAATAACCTCGCTAGGGAGCACGACCAAACATGCTTATTGGGTGACATTAAAACGGTGAGAGAGTGGAACAAGCAAATAGTTCAAAGGGGCAGGATGAGACAAGTCCAAAAGACGTAAATCCTTGCCACCATTTGAGGATTGACGAGACGATTCGGCAATGCTTGCTTAGGCAGCCGGTTGATGAGTTGTTTTGGCTTTCGGGCCTTGCCAGCGCTGCTCAGGGCAGGGATGCGAAGCAAAAAGGCCATTTTGTCATGCGCCGCTGAGGCGGCATGGCAGATTCTGACGCGTAACAGGTGGGCGGGCCGGAAGCCCCGAGCGGGGGGCCGCACCTGCTTTGAGGTGACCATCTGACGTTCTCGGAGGGCAGTTCGGCATGCTGCGGTGCCTGCAGTTCTGGACGGTGGTGATCGCTCTCGCCTTTTCGGCGGAAGCGCACGCTCGTACGATGGTGGTCGGAAAGGGGCAGGAGTTCGAACTGCCCTCAGCTGCGGCAGCCAGTGCAGCGGACGGCGACCGGGTGACGATCCAAGCGGGTGAATACTTTGACTGCGCCGTTTGGGCGGCGAACGATCTAGTGGTGGAAGGCTCAGCCGACGCCGCCGCAGTCGTGATCACGGATAAGAGCTGCCAGGGAAAGGCGCTCTTCATCACGCAAGGCGATCGCATCACCATCCGCAACCTGACGCTGACCCGGTCTCGGGTTCCAGACGCTAACGGCGCGGGTATCAGGGCCGAGGGCCGGGATCTCCTGGTTGACGGTGTTCGCTTCATTAACAATCAGAATGGCATCCTCTCCGGCACGGAAGGTGGCTCGATGACCGTTCGCGAGAGCTTGTTCGACCGGAACGGCACCTGTGAAGCGGCTTGTGCTCACGGGCTATATGTCGGCCAGTTAGACCATCTTGAAGTCGAACGCTCCCGCTTCGTTGGTACAAAGGAGGGGCATCACATCAAGTCCCGCGCCCGCCGCACGGAAGTGACGGACGCCGTGATCGAGGATGGCGGCGAGGGGACGGCAAGCTACGCCATCGAGGTGCCAAATGGCGGCACGCTGATCGTGCGGGGGACGTCGATCCAGAAAGGTCCGAAAGCCGACAATCATTCGGCCGCCATCGTCATTGGCGCCGAGGGTGTCACCCAGCGGACCGAAGAGATCACGATCGAAAATAACACCTTTCGCAACGACGGCCCGTGGGAGACCGTGTTCGTCAATAATCTGACGGCGACCCCGGCGGTGCTGCGCCGGAACCGTCTTTCGGGCTCGGTCAAGCCACTGCGAGGAGATGGTCAGGTCGTCGCCGGCCAGTGAAATTCGGGCGGTGAAGCTCCGGTGATGCGTTTAGCGCTGCTGATGACGTCCTTGCTCTTTTCCGCCGTTTCGGCAACGGAGGCGCGAACGCTGACGGTTGGGCCAGGGCGCCCACTCGCCACTCCCTCGGCGGCCGCCCGGGCAGCGCAGGATGGTGACGTGGTGCTGATCGAGGACGGCGAGTACTACGACTGCGCCATCTGGACGGCGAGCGATCTCACGATCATCGGCGCGGGTGCCAACGTGACGATTACGGATACGACGTGCCAGGGAAAAGCCCTGTTCGTCGTGACGGGCGATCGCATGACGGTCCGAAACCTCACGCTCGCGCGCGCCCGCGTGCCCGATGGCAACGGCGCCGGAATCCGATTGGAAGGCCAGAGCCTGACCCTGGAGCAGGTGCGGTTCGTGAACAACCAGGTCGGCCTTCTGGCCGGCGCTCCGGGTCCGGGCGCGGAGGTGCGCGTCTCGAGCTGCAGCTTCGAAAAAGGCGGATCGGGCGGCCCTCGCCCGCGGTTTGCCGTGTCGGTGGGAAGCAGCCGCGTGCTGCGCATCGAAGAGTCGACGTTCGACGGTGTGGAGGGGGGCCAGATTCGTTCGGGGGCTGATCGAACGGAACTTCTCGGCAACCGGATCGCGACGGGAACGGGCGAAGCGCCTGCGGCGGCGGTGTTGGCCACGGGCGGCGATGTGGTTATGGAAGACAATCTGCTGACTATCGGGCCGAATATTCCACGGCCACCGGCTGCCGTCCTGGCGACGGGGCAAGGAGCTGTGGAATTGCGCCGCAACCGGCTGATCAACCCGAGCGATGAGAAGGTGGCTCTGCTGCTGGATTGGACTGGGTCCGAACCCCGGCTGCAGGACAATCACGTGGAACCCGATGATGACCTGTGGTCCGACCGCGGGATCTGGCGTCATCGCGCATCCATTGCCTATCACGGCATGAAAGATGCGGCTCGCGCATTTGCTGGACGGACGAAACGATGGCTCGGGCTTTGATGCCCGCGGCAGTCGCTGCGCTGCTTGTCGGCTGGCCGGTGATGTCATCGTGGGCCGCGCCGGCGGCCCCATTCAGCGACTATCAGGTTATCATGTGGCAGGACCACACCCCCGCCGAGGTGGCGGGTCTGGCGAAGCTCGGCTTTACCGCCACCAAGTTGCGGGGGACAGGCGGGAAAACAGATCCCGTGGAGCTGGAGCAGCGACAGGCCGCTGGGCTGCCGTGGTACGTGGAAAACATCGCCACCGACTTTCTCTCTCCCTATCACCGCTATACGCCCGGCAAGTCGAAGTCCTGGCTGTTCGACGATGCGAAGGCACGCCGGCGGGCGGATCCCGCGGATATCAGCGTCTTTGAGCGTCAACCCGGTCTCTCCGATCCCGAGCAGTTGTCCGCCGTCAAAGCGCGGTTGATGAAGGTGGTGCGCAGCCAGTCCCGCTACCGCCCGCTGTTCTACAATCTGGCCGACGAAGCCGGCATCGGCGATCTCGCGGCTGCCTGGGATGCGGACATCTCGCCAACATCGCTCTCCGCCATGCGGCAGTGGCTGCACACACAATACCCTGACCTTGAAGCGCTGAACCGGCAATGGGGCACGGATTTCGCGAGTTGGGGGGACGTCGTCCCGGAGCTGACAGATGCTGCCGTGCGTCGGGCGGACGACAATTTCTCCGCGTGGGCTGACTTCAAGGCGTGGATGGACGTGGCGTTCGCGCGCGCCGTCCGTTCCGGAACCGACGCGGTCCATGAAGCGGATCCGGCGGCACTCGCCGGCTTGGAGGGAGGCCAGACTCCCGGCTGGGGCGGTTATGATTACAGCCTTTTGGCCCCGGCCGTGGACGTGATGGAAATTTATGACCATGGCGACGCGGTGGAACTCGCGCGGGCCTTCAATCCAAAGCTGATCCAGCTTCGCACCAGCTTTGGCCAGGGGCTGCGGGAGCACCATGCCGCCTGGCGGCATCTTCTGCTCGGCGGGCGCGGGATGATCGTCTGGGACGAGCGAAACGATGTGGTGCAGCCGGACGGACAGCCGGGTCCTCGCGGATACGATATCGCTCAGCTGGTTTCGGCGATCCGCGTCGTCTCGCCGGAACTGATGGCGAGCGTTCCGTCGCCGGATGCCGTTGCCGTGCTGTACTCCCATGCCAGCTTCCGCACAGGCTGGATCCTCGACCAGCGTGCCCGCGGCACAAACTGGTCCGACCGGGATGCCGCCCGGGAGTATGAAGACAATGCTTGGCGTGCTTCGCGCCGGCAGATCCTCGGCCGGTTGCGGGAAATCGCCGTTGAGCCGCGGCTGCTGTCGTCCCGCATGGTCGAGGGTGGCGCGCTCCGGCAAGACGGCCTGCGTTCCTTGATCCTTCCGTATGCGATCGCCTTGTCACAGTCCGAGGTCGACGAGATCGCTGCGTTTTCGCGGCGCGGCGGTCTCGTGCTGGCCGACACCGAGCCCGGGACCTTCGACCAGCACGGCCGTCGGAGGTCCGTGCCACCTCTGGCTGGAATCGCGGAGCTGCCCGAAGTGATGATCAGGAGCGGCGGGGACAGCACTCCCGAAGCGCTGGCATCGCTCGCATCTCTCCTGCGCTCCGCGGGCGTTGAGCCTCGCGCGGAGCTGCGAGGACCTGATGGCCTGCCTGCAACCGGTATCGAGGCGCACTGGATGCGCCTCGAAGATTCCACGATCCTGACGGTGCAAACAAAAAGCCCGTGGTCCGCCCCCGGACAAATCGCGATCCGGCTGTTCAACCCGGCCACGATCGAGGACCTGCGGGCCAAAGGACCAAAGGAGCGTAAGGAGCAGTTCAGCCTCGCTCTCGACCCGATCTCCCCAGCGGTCCTGAAGATTATCGAATCATCTGTCCACAAGCGGTCAAGATGAAGCTCTCCGTGTGGTAGACCTACTAGACTATACTAGCGAATACTCATCGCAGCGAGTGACTCATCTTCAGGTCAACAACATTGTCTCTCGCTTTAGCCGCCCCTTCGCGAGCATACACTCTCAGAAAAGCCTGCACCTGACGTTTGTAGACATCCTTGTCGAAACGATAGGTGCCTATGAAATGAAGAAATGCTCGCTCACCCGGCGGCAAATGCGGTTCGAAGCAGGCGTAACGGCCGAAGGGGAGAACCACCGCACCTGGCGCGTTGGCGAGGATGTAATTGGAGCCAACCTGCTCGGTCCCCCATTCATCCCAGCGGCTTCCCAGGCGATTGCGCATCAAGCCCGAGAAGATTTCCAGATCGCGAATGCCGAAAGCTCCGCGAGCAAAGCCGGCAAACCCTGATGAGGCATGGACGTAACGGTGCTCCGCTATTTCCGGAAGCCTGTCCAGGGCAGCTTCGGCGAGCATGCCGACCGAGATCCGCCCACCATTCGATTTGGCAGTTTCGATCCAGCCCTGAGCGGCCTGAGCGGCGGCAAGCGCGGGCGCCACCTCTTGCCCGACGTCTGTTCCCAGAAGAAACGAGCGGTTGGCCCGCCAGCAGTCGATGACCTCGGGAATAGCGCCTGACACAAGAGTATCGGCATCGACCTGCAGAACATACTCCTTGTCACTCAGTTCGATTATCTTGATCAAACGTTCCCAGGTCCCACCCTGGGGGCAGGTCTTGGTGTCGATGGTGGCAATGCCGACAACTTCGAGGCCTGGAATATGGAAGCGGAGGTTTTCAAGATCCCCCGCACTGAGCGACCCGTCGTTGATGACAACGACTCGCCCCTGCTTAAAACGGTGATAGAGGGACTTGATGGCAAGCAGGTATGCGGTGACGTCCCGATGACAAACCATGCTAAGGAACAAGGGAGACGTACCCTGTATGTCTAAAGGAGCTGTATCGAAAACTCCTTTGGCGGCGTTGTCGAACGCGCGTTTTTCCCAAGAGCGCCGCAAGCGAATAATAAACTCATTCCATCGCAATTTCCGCAAGAAACGTCTCCACATCCTGCCTATGTAATGATCGGGAGTCTCGTTCACCGAAGTATATTTGCAACGAGAGAATGGAAAGCATTTATCTGGCCAAGCCAAGGGCGGCTGTAACTGGTTGCAGCACTAAAAAATGCATTAGTGCTGCAAGCATTGCTGATACCAAGTCAGCGTTGTCTTTAGGCCAGCCTCTAGCGACGTCTGGGATTGCCAGCAAAGCATGTCTTTCGCCTGCGACGGGTCACCGACAGACTGTCGGATGTCACCCGCTCTTGCCGGCAGGAAGGTCATGCTAACATCCGTTCCGGCGCCTTCCCGCATCACCCGAGCCAGGTCGCGGACCGACGTGGCGCGGCCGGTACAGACGTTGC
>DAIQPV010000160.1:0-7264 GCA_036787145.1 Rhodospirillales bacterium | reverse complement strand
GCAAAAGGGCGGCGGCCGAGGGTGGAAGCGGCCACGACGACGGCAAGGACATCCATCTCTTTCTCCCCGAGAACATCGCGCGCCGGGCATGCTTTAGGGGTGGCGTGGGTTGGCGTCAATTCGTTGCGCCGCCTGACGGTGGTTTCCTGCCGGCGCCGGCTTTACCGTCGCACCGAAACGTGGTGGATTGAGCGGCGGTGGCCGCAAGAGTGAACCGGGGCTGGCGTTCCCTGATGCAGGCAAGTTACCTCATTCTGTCCGCCTCGATAGCCCTTGGCAGTGGGATTGGCGGCGTGCTGCGCTTCTGGTGCTCGGGCGCGATCGCGCGTGCTTTCGGCGAAACGTTCCCGTGGGGAACATTGTTCGTCAACATCGTCGGCTCTTTCCTGATCGGCCTTGTCGCCGTGACCACCGGCCCGGACGGGCGGCTGATCGTCGGACCCACTGCGCGCCAGCTCGTCATGGTGGGCGTGTTCGGAGGGTTCACGACCTTCTCATCGTTCAGCTTGCAGACCCTCAATCTGGCGCGCGACGGCGAATGGGCGCTGGCTGGCCTCAACATTCTGCTATCGGTCGTGCTGTGTCTGATCGGCGTCTGGCTGGGCCATGTCGCCGGGCTTGCCATCAATCGTTAGGACGCCTGCCCATGCACACGCCACCGCAAGATGCCGTACTTCTCCGGATCTTCCTGGGAGAAAGCGATCGAGCCGACGGCCGGCCGCTGTACGAGGCGCTGGTGCTGAAGGCGCGGGAGATGGGGTTGGCGGGGGCCACCGTGCTGAGAGGCCCGATGGGCTTCGGCCAGGCGGCTCGACTGCACACGACCAAGATTTTGCAGCTTTCCAGCGACCTGCCGGTGGTGATCGAGATCGTCGATGCCGAGGACCGCATCCGCAAGTTTCTGGCCGCCGCCGAACCGATGATGGATGCGGGGCTGGTGACGCTGGAGAAGGCCACGGTCATCCGGTACGGTGGGCAGCCCGTCGCGGGCGATGCCTGAAGCAGGCCGGCAGAGGAGATGAGGCAGGATGCCGCACGGAGGCGGGCACGCTCACCATTCGCATCATCATCATTCAGCTCCGGGTGCGGAAGGCGCTGGCACTCATTTGGATCGGCGCTTCGCGCTCGGGGTCGCCCTTAACCTCGGGTTCGTCGGGGTGGAGGCGGCTTACGGAATTATCGCCAATTCCCTCTCTCTTCTGGCGGACGCCGGACACAACCTCGGCGATGTCCTCGGCCTGGTGCTGGCGTGGGCCGCGACCATTCTCGCCCGCCGCCGGCCGACCGGGCGGCGCACGTACGGCCTGCGCAAATCGACGGTGATGGCCTCTCTCACCAACGCGGTGGTGCTGCTGGTGGTCAGTGGCGCTCTCGCCTGGGAAGCGGTGCGCCGCTTCGCCGCACCCGAGCCGGTTGCCGAGATCGACGTGATGATCGTCGCCGCGATCGGTGTTGTGATCAACGGCGCCACCGCGCTGCTCTTTGCCGCGGGACGCGAGCACGACCTGAACATTCGCGGTGCTTTCCTCCACATGGCGGCGGACGCCGGCGTTTCCCTGGGGGTGGTGCTGAGCGCGCTGGCGATCCTGTCGACCGGATGGCTGTGGCTCGACCCGGCGACCAGTCTCCTCATTGTCGCCGTCATCGCCGTCGGAACATGGAGCCTGCTGCGGGATTCGCTCGATCTGGCGCTGGACGCGGTGCCGGCCGGGATCAATCCGGAAGCGGTCAGAGCCTATCTCGGCGGCCTGGCGGGGGTGACGGCGGTGCACGATCTGCATATCTGGGCGATGAGCACGACCGAAGCCGCACTCACCGTTCATCTCGTCCGTCCCGGCGCCGGCACCGACGATGCCTGGATGGCCGACCTTACCGAGACGCTCCGCCACCGCTTCGCCATTCCCCACGCCACCATTCAGGTGGAGAACGGCGATGGTCCCGACGCGTGCGCGCTTGCGCCCGCGCACGTGGTCTGATCAGGCAATGGGGAAGTTGTCGATCAGCCGCGTTCGGCCCAGACGCGCCGCCGCCAGAACGCGGCCCGGCCGCGACGGACCCGGCCATGGCACCAGGGTTTCTGCGTCGCGCACCTCCACATAATCCACCGCGTCGAAGCCGGCGCGGAGCAATTCGGCCTCTCCCCACACCGCCCGCTCGATCGGATCGGCGCCCTCGACCAGAACCCCTTCGGCCACCTCGCGCAGCGTCCGGTGCAGCGCCGGCGCAATCTGCCGCTCGTCCGCCGTCAGGTAGGCGTTGCGGGAGGACAACGCGAGCCCGTCCGGCTCGCGCACCGTCGGCGCCCCTTCAATCCGGGTGGGGATCCACAGATCGGCGCAGAGCCGGCGCACCACCAGCAGCTGCTGATAGTCCTTCTCGCCGAACACGGCAATGTCGGGCAGCGCCTGCAGCAGCAACTTGCTGACGACGGTGGCAACGCCGGTGAAGAAACCCGGGCGGTGCTCACCCTCGAGCATGTCGCCCAGGCTCGGAACGGTGACGCGCGTCAGCGCATCCGGCGGATACATCTCTTCCACCGAAGGCGCAAACAGCAGGTCGGCGCCAAGCTCCCGCAGCTTCTCGGCGTCGCCCTCCTCATCGCGGGGATAGACGGCGAAATCCTCGTTGGGCCCGAACTGCGTCGGGTTGACGAACAAGGAGACGCACACCCGCTCGGCCAGGCCGCGGGCATGCCGCACCAGGGCGAGATGGCCGGCGTGCAGCGCCCCCATGGTCGGCACCAGCGCCAGCATGTCGCCGTCCTGCCGCCAGCGGCGGAGCTGGGTGCGCAGGGCGTGGACGGTCCGGACGGTGGTGATGCCGGCCAAGCGGATTTCGGTCGTTTCCGAACTCATGCAGAATCAGCCTTTGCCGGTTTCGCAGACTTGGTGCCGAAGCAATGCTCAAGGCCCGGAAAGCTCCGGCTGCGCACCTCATCGGCATATAACCGCCCGGCCTCGGCGATGCCGCGGCCGAGCTCGGCATAGCGCTTGACGAACTTCGGCTTGAAATCCGAAAACAGGCCGGTGAGGTCCTCGGTCACCAGAATTTGTCCGTCGCAGGCCGGCGACGCGCCGATGCCGATGGTCGGCACCGGGACGATCTCGGTGATCTGCCGGGCCAGCGGCTCGACCGTGCCCTCGATCACCATGGCAAAGGCGCCGGCGTCCGCCACCGCCCTGGCGTCCTCGACGATGGCCGCCGCCTCCTTCTCGCCGCGGCCCAGCGAGCGAAAGCCGCCGGCGGTGTTGACCGACTGCGGCAGCAGGCCCACGTGGCCGAGCACCGGAATGCCGCGCTCGGTCAAAAAGCGGATCGTTTCCGCCATCTCGACCCCGCCCTCCAGCTTGACGCCGGAGCAGCCGACTTCCTTCATCACTTTGGCGGAATTGCGGAAGGCGCACTCTTTCGATTCCTGATAGCTGCCGAACGGCAGATCGACGATGACGCAGGCGCGTTTGGATCCGCGCATCACCGCCTTGCCGTGGGCGATCATCATGTCGAGCGTCACACCCAGCGTGCTCTCCATGCCGTAGAGCACCATGCCGAGAGAGTCGCCCACCAGCAGCAGATCGACCGACTCGTCGAGCAGCACCGCCGTCAGGGAGGTATAGGCGGTCAGGCAAACCACCGGGGTGCCGCCCTTCATCGCGCAGATCTGCGGCACGCTGATCCGCTTCAGCTTGTTGTGAACACTCACGCCCGGCTCCTCACTCGAATGCGGGGGCGAACTCTAATCTGGGGCGCGGCGCACGGCAAACCGCGTTTTCGTGGGCGCCTCTCGCTTGTATCCGGATACGAGCGCGGCAGTGAGGTTCACTCCCCGTTCGACCGTCACGCCCGGCCGTTCGGCATGACTACAGTCGCTCGCGCGCTGTCCGTGCAAAACGTCGATATTGATAATGCGAGCTCAGGTCCAACCATACATATGAATTTGATTTGCCCTATCATTCTGAGGCTTGATCTGGCTTGGTCTTTGGGCGACAGCTAGCAAGCGTATCCCGGATGGAGCGCAGCGCAATCCGGGATCTCTTGAGCGCAGCATAGGGCGGAATAGCCGTCACGCGTATTCCGCCGCATGCCGGCCACGGGTGGGCTAGAACCCATCCGGCGGATTACGCAAGCTAATCCGCCCTATGCAGGTGACCGCGACCTTCTGGCGAGACTTCGATGCGGGCAATCCGGCACTACGAGTGGATCAGGCGGCGTAACTCATCCACGGACAAGCCGGCATCGCGCAGGAGCGCGCGGAGCGTGCCTTTGGCGATTTCGTCATGGTCCGGGATGACCAAGCGTCGATGGGCGGCTCGGCATGGCGAAGAACGATATGGCTTCCGCGTTGACGATCCACCGCATAGCCCAATTTACCGAGCAGCTTAACCAATTGCCGGCCGGACAAAACTGGCAGGCCGCTCACCCCGCAATCTCGACGATTTCTTCGGAATCGCGGGCGGGACCGGCTCATCGTGGGCACGCAGGCTTTCCAGGTAGCCCGAGATTGCCTCGCGGATGTTCTCTAGAGCCTCGTCGCGGGACGACCCTTGCGAAATGCATCCCGGCAGCGCCGGGACCTCTGCGACGAACACGCCGTCTTCATCCTGCTCGATCAGCACACGGTACTTCATGGCTTCGTTCCAGCATTGACGTCGTGAGCGCTTGCAATGGAATAGCGAACGCTCCTGGCCTCCGCAATTCGATTCCCCCGACGCCTGAACGAGATTGCCAGTCATTGTGCCGCCTTGCCGGATGTGGACACGCGATCTGCCGACGAGATCATCGGCTACGACGACCTCGGTCTCCCGCGCTAACTGCTATCCCAAACCAAACGCAAGCGTCGCTTCGCGCCCGTTGTCGGCGGCGCCCGCGCCTGCTAAGCGTGAGGCTGGACGGCAACGGAGGCGAAGAGGTGGCGGGCGACACTCCGCCGGACGAGTTGTTCGCCGGGAGCGGCGGCGAAGGTGGAGCGCCGAGCCCCGCCCGTTCGACCGGCCTGCTGCCGTCGCAGGACATCCGCGCGCTGATCCGCGGGCGCGAAATCCAGGCGCTCGACGAGATCGCCGAAGAGCAGATCCAGCCGGCCAGTCTCGACCTGCGGCTTGGCGCTGAGGCGTGGCGGGTGCGGGCCAGCTTCCTGCCGGGCCCGGGGGCCAGCGTCCAGCAGCGGCTGGAGACGTTCGGCATGCACTGCATCGACCTCGTGCCCGGCGCCGTCCTGGAAAAGGGCTGCGTCTACGTCGTGCCGCTGCTGGAGAGCCTGGCGCTGAAGCACCGGACCTCGGCGCTGGCCAACCCGAAAAGCTCCACCGGCCGGCTCGACGTGTTCACCCGGCTGATCACCGACGGCTCGACCAGCTTCGACCAGGTGGCGACCGGCTACAAGGGGCCGATGTTCGCGGAGATCAGCCCGCGCACCTTCAGCATCGTCGTCCGCCGGGGCACCAGCGTCAGCCAGCTCCGGCTGCGGCGCGGCAGCCCGCCCGCGACGGACACCGCGCTGCGCCGCCTGCACCGCGACGTCCCCCTCGTCGACGCCGGCCGCGCGGGCGGGGAGGGGAGGGCGGACCGGGCCGACATCGACGAAGGCATTGCCGTCACCGTCGATCTCACCCCGCATGACGGCCGTCCGGTCGGCTGGCGGGCGCGGCGCCACGCCGGGCTGATCGATCTCGGCCGGATCGATCACTATGAGCCGGCGGACTTCTGGGAGCCGGTGGTGCCGGATGCGCGGGGTGGGGTCGTCCTCGATCCCGGCGAGTTCTATATTCTGGCGTCGAAGCAGGCGGTGACCGTTCCGCCCGACCATGCCGCCGAGATGCGGCCCTACGACACCCGCGTCGGCGAGTTCCGCGTGCACTATGCCGGCTTCTTCGACCCCGGCTTCGGCTTTGCCGGCGCGGGCGGCGAAGGCTCGAAAGCGGTGCTGGAGATCCGCTCGTTCGAGGTGCCGTTCGCGCTCCGCCACGACCAGCTTGTCGGCCGCCTGGTCTACGAGCGGCTCACCGCGATCCCGGAGCGGCTCTACGGCAGCGGCATCGGCTCCTCCTACCAGCGCCAGGGCCTGCAACTGGCCAAGCAGTTCCGGCGCACCTGACAGGAGCACTGGCGCGCTTCCCCCGGCGGTCCCCCGGTTAAGGGGAACGGGCTTTCGGCCTTCGGCCTGATCAGAGCGCTCTGCTCTCGCGGTCCTCGCCTTTGACGGGAAGCGTCCCGACTGGTGCCGCACACGGATGCGAGTGCGACATAAAGAGTTCAACCGAGGATTTTGTGTCCGCAGACAAGCGCAGCTTGTTATCGCCGTCGTTCATGTTTAGAGTACAATTAATTATCAATTAATTGGATAGGGCAAGGTAATGCGGTGGCGTTTCTATGTGCGTTGCTTGGCAGTCTTGATTTTAATACTCCCGGGACAGCTTGCGGCGCAGACGGCGAGCGAACTCGTCGGCGCCGAGAGCGATAACGGCCCCAGACCGATCGATTACGGACCCGGCCCAGGGGTGGCCCAGGAACTGGCGATTTCCGCGGAGATGGCGGCTGCCGCCGCCGAGGCGGCGCCGCCGGCAGCGCCCGGCGCCAATACCAAGGGGGCCTTTGGCGCCGCGGTCAGCTGGCCGATCATCCCCCTCCATGGCGTGGTGCTGCCGGACAGCCGCATCCTCAGCTACGGAACGGATAGAAACGGGCAGCAAGGCGGCTTCTATTACGACGTGTGGACCCCGCGGCTGGGAACCGGCAGCGGCTCTCATCTGACCCTTCCAAACGGCACCGGTACGGACATCTTCTGCAGCGCCCAGTCCGTCATCGTCGGCAGCGGCAACGTCCTGCTCACCGGCGGCGATGAGACGATCGGCGGCGTTCGGAATTTTTCCGACGATGCGACCACGGTCTTTTATCCGAAGGACAACGCTCTGAAGCCGGACCAGACCATGGCGTTCAAGCGTTGGTATCCCTCGCTGGTGCCGCTGGCAAACGGCCAGAAGGTCGTCCTGGGTGGGCGCTCCTCAAAGAACACCTACGTTCCGACCCCGGAGTTGTATACAGGAACCGGCTGGAAACTGCTGCCCAACGCCAGCAGCAACGCCGCCTTCGTTACCGGAGCGGCCTGGTATTATCCTCAAGCCTATCAAGCGCCAAATAACGCCGGCAAGGTCTTCGTGTTGGGCCATGATGGTAAGATGTTTTATCTGACCTATGCTGGAACAGGAAGTATTACGCAGCTTGCGAAAACCACGCTGCGCGCAAGAGAGTCGCTGCCGACCGCGAATTT
>DAIQPV010000159.1:0-7282 GCA_036787145.1 Rhodospirillales bacterium | reverse complement strand
GGCGGCAACCTGTTGCGCCGAAACGCTCATCCGTGATTTCCAAACGGACTCTGAGAATCGAGCGCCACTCATCTCAAGCCCCGGAGGCACAGATTATAGGGCAGATCGCTGCGGATTTGAAAATTCCACAAGAAGCAATATTGTCCGTATCCTCCTAATAACATGAGCTTGTCGTACAACGCGCTCGGAGACAAGCTGAGCAATACGGATCCAATCAGCAACGCGGTTTTGATCTCCGGGCTCGATTTTGCCAGGGATGCTGCAAAACTCCTGAGGGCCGGCCATTATCCGATCTCATGCCTCAACTCTTATATCCACGAGTCACTGCATCACACTTGCTTCAGATCGCCGGTTGGGACCGCGATCGCATTCCTTTACAATCGGGGCTTCTTGCGAGCCTACGATCATATTCGATTGGGCGAGGCGTCCGAGTTTGACGCTCTTCATGTGCTAGACGACATCGCGCGGATCGAAGCGATCCTCCACATCATGCGTCCGCTTGCTGAAGGCGTAGCGCTGTTTGGGGAGTTCGATGCTTATCCTGGCAACAGTAAGAGCTTGTCTTCCGTCTTTCGCTTGGCCGCGGTCACATTCGCTGATGTCGTTCCGAACTGGGAAACTATGAAGGTCGAAAATGTACTTCGCAGCGTACTGAATAGGGGGCGAGCACGGCTCGCGACGCAGCGCCGCAAGGAAAATCTCCTTATGCAAGGATTTTCGACTCTGAACGGCGGATATCTACCGGGCTATTTCCTTATTAAAAATCTGCAGTTTGCGTTGGTTAGCAAACTGCAATGTGACAGATTATTGGATTCGGAATTTTATCTGAATTTTATCGCGCATTGGTTCTACAATGATTTCGAGCTCGTTGCTACACTCATCGACGGAACCAAGGAATTGTGCCCGTCAAATGTCGAGCAAGATGCGGTAAGTTCCATCTCAATCGCGTTCCAGCGTCGGATGAGCATGCTCTTTACCTACCTTACGGCCGACATGGTCGATCAATTCGACGACTTGCTTGCAAGCGGCAAAATTCCCTGGTGTGAACTCCAGCTTGGTATGGATCGACAACAGGCGAAACGGGTTCAAGAGAGGCTGGTGGCCGAGATCAACGAGGTTATCGATTTTGCCGGAGCCCCCTCCGATCAGCGTATTGTTCGAGAACTCTGCCACGACATTACGATGCGGCGCAATTATCTGTGCCTAGGAAGTTTCCTAGAGGACATCGAGATCTCGTCAAACGGGCACTTGAGGATCTCCCGGTTATCGCAGAATTCTCCATTCCCCGTCATGATGCTTGGCAAATCCGAAAAGCCCGGTCCCTGGAAGGGGAAAGCAACTCTCGACATTCTGCAGTCGGGACGGTCGGGCCGAGTATTCTTGACCGTTTACGCGAATCATGAACTGGTTTTCATCGAGGGTCTTGGTGAAGGTTTTGGTGAAGAACGGTCTGAAATCATAAATAATAACCTGTCTACGTCCTTTTGCAGAGTGGTTAAGCAGCATATGCGGGAGACAATCGATAAAGCTCTAGATACGGGTAGTGCTGCAGGCTTTCTACGGGATCACTACAGAACGGAGTGGGAACTAAGTACAAGCACCATGTATAGGAACTGGTGTGGTGCGCTGATGGCACTTAACGGGCCCGAGGCTTCACTCTCGGAAGCGCCCGGGGGCTTCCTTTCCATGTGCGAACGTGACACGAAATTTCTGCGCACGATTGCAGGACTTGGTTGCATTGGCAGGCGTCTATTGGATGAGGACGACCTCACGCGCGCGTGTGCGGCCCAAGGAATAGTGGTCGAACAGTTCAAGGCACGGTTGAATGCGGTGGAGCGTGACTATGGTTTCAGATTTCTGTATCCGCTGGAACGCTTTTTCGTGCTGACAATCTGAAATCCATTTTTCTTAGCTTGGTGATATGCAGTCGCGCTGACAGCTCGCGTAGCGGTCTAAAGTGCAGGGCGGATCCAGCGAAGCGTGATCCGCCGGATGGTGTTTCGGTTCCCGACGCATGCGGCGGGTTAGGCTTCGCCTTCAACCCGCCCTACGATGTCTGCGGTCTCCAAGTCGAGCAACGAGCCTCTTCTTCGAAGAACAGCTTCCTCATGTCTCAACCGCTGCTTCCGACGCGAGCTGGTCAGGTTTGAAAGCGAAACCATCTCCGCCGCCCGCGCGTGACGGCTCCGGGCGGGGGTTGGTGTGGGTCGCTTCCGCGCGGCGCACCCTGCGGTGGCGACAGCCCGCTTGTGCCGGCGTCGGCAACCGTGCATAAACGGCTCGCGAATTCCAACGAACCGCATAACGGTCAACAACGGGCGCGGGGAAATCCGAGATGAAAATAGCGGTACCCAGAGAGCGCATGCCCGGCGAAACCCGCGTGGCGATCTCTCCGGACGTCGTCAAAAAGCTGGTCGGCCTGGGCTGCGAGATTGTCGTCGAGAAAGGTGCCGGCGACGACGCAGCGATTACGGACGCAGAATTTAAGGAAGCCGGGGCCTCGATCGGCAACGACGAAGCTTCGACGCTGAAGGATGCGGACGTTGTTTTGAAGGTGCAGCGGCCGGTCGTCGAAGGCGACCTGAACGAAGTGGCGATGCTGAAGCCGGGGTGCGTTCTGATCGCCCAGTTGCAGGCGCTCACCCATCCCGACGAGGTCGCGGCCTATGCCCAGGCGAACATCAATGCGTTCGCCCTGGAACTGATGCCCCGCATTTCGCGGGCGCAGTCGATGGACATCCTGTCGTCGCAGAACAATCTCGCCGGCTACAAGGCGGTGATCGACGGCGCCGCCGAGTTCGGCAGCGCGCTGCCGATGATGATGACCGCCGCCGGCACGGTGCCGCCGGCCAAGGTGTTCATCATGGGCGTTGGCGTCGCCGGGCTGCAGGCCATCGCCACCGCAAAGCGCCTCGGCGCCGTGGTCACCGCGACTGACGTGCGGTCGGCGACCAAGGAGCAGGTGGAGAGCCTGGGCGGCAAGTTCATCATGGTGGACGAGGCGTCGATGAAGGACGCCGAGACCTCCGGTGGCTACGCAAAGGAGATGTCGGAAGACTTCAAGCGCAAGCAGGCGCAGGTCGTCGCCGACCACGTCAAGAAGCAGGACATCGTCATCACCACCGCGCTCATCCCCGGCAGGCCCGCACCGCAGCTCGTCTCCGAGGAGATGGTGCAGAGCATGAAGCCGGGCTCGGTCATCATCGATCTTGCCGCCGAGGCCGGCGGCAACTGCGCGCTCACCGAACCCGGCAAGGTCGCGGTCAAGTACGGCGTCAAAATCGTCGGGCATCTCAACGTACCGGGGCGGCTGCCGAAGGACGCCACCGCGCTGTTCGCCCGCAACGTCTTCAACTTCCTCAGCCCGCATGTGGACAAGGAGAGTAAGGCGCTGAACTTCAAGTGGGACGACGAGACGGTGCAGGGAACGTGCGTTACCCGCGATGGCAAGGTGGTTAACCCGACGCTCGCAGGGGAGGCGAAGTAGCCATGGATCAATCAACCATCGTCGACCAGGCGGTCAAGCTGGCAAACGAGGCGCAGCGCCTCGCCCAGCAGGCCGGCGACCTCGCCACGGCGGCCACCCAGATCATCCCGCCGGACGTGGCGGCGGCGGCCGGCGGCGGCCATTTTCTGTCGCTGTTCACCGTCTTCGTGCTGGCCTGCTTCGTCGGCTTCTATGTCGTCTGGAGCGTGACGCCGGCACTGCACTCGCCGCTGATGAGCGTCACCAACGCGATTTCGTCCGTTATCATCGTCGGCGGCCTTCTCGCGGCCGGACCGGCGCACTTCGACTTTTCGAAGGTGATGGGCTTCTTCGCCGTCATTCTGGCGTCGGTGAACATCTTCGGCGGCTTTATCGTCACCCAGCGCATGCTGGCGATGTTCAAGAAAAAAGTTAAGAAGTAGGGGGCCGAACCAATGACCGAAAACCTCACCGGCTTTCTCTACGTCATCGCGGCGGTGCTGTTCATTCTGGCATTGCGCGGTCTCAGCAATCCCGAAACCGCCCGCCAGGGCAACATCTTCGGCATCGCCGGCATGGTCATCGCCGTCGGTACGACGCTCGTTGGTCCCGGCGTTGTCAGCTACTGGATGATCCTGTTGGGCCTCCTCATCGGTGGCGGCATCGGCACCGTCGTCGCCTTGCGGATCCAGATGACGGCGCTGCCGCAGCTGGTCGCGGCCTTTCACAGCCTCGTCGGTCTGGCTGCCGTGTTCGTCGCCACCGCGGCATTGTACCACCCGGAAGCCTACGGCATCGGCACCGCCGGCCACATCCACACCGGCAGCCTGGTGGAAATGTCGCTGGGCGTCGCCATCGGCGCGATCACCTTCTCCGGCTCGATCATCGCGTTCCTGAAGCTGCAGGGGCTGATGAGCGGCAACCCGATCACCTTCCCGTTCCAGCACCCGCTGAACGCGGTCGTCGGGGTGGTCATCGTGCTGTGCATCATCTGGTTCTGTGCCAGCGAGGCCTATGCGGCGTACTGGCTGATCGTGCTGCTGTCGTTCGCCATCGGCTTCCTGCTGATCATCCCGATCGGCGGTGCCGACATGCCGGTGGTCGTCTCGATGCTCAACTCCTATTCAGGGTGGGCGGCAGCCGGCATCGGCTTCACCCTGGGCAACCCCGCGTTGGTGATCGTCGGCGCGCTGGTCGGGTCCTCGGGTGCCATCCTGTCGTACATCATGTGCAAGGGGATGAACCGCTCGATCTTCAACGTGCTGCTCGGCGGCTTCGGCGGCGAGGGCGCCCTGCCGGGCGCGGGAGCGGCCGGCGGCCGCGACCGCTCGGTCAAGGCTGGGTCGGCCGACGACGCGGCGTTCATCATGAAGAACGCCTCGAAGGTGATCATCGTCCCCGGCTACGGCATGGCGGTGGCGCAGGCGCAGCATGCTCTTCGCGAGATGGCCGACAAACTGAAGGAAGAAGGCGTCGAAGTGAAGTACGCCATCCATCCGGTGGCGGGCCGCATGCCCGGGCACATGAACGTGCTGCTGGCCGAGGCCAACGTGCCCTACGACGAGGTGTTCGAGCTCGAGGAGATCAATCACGAGTTCTCGACCGCCGACGTCGCCTACATTATCGGCGCCAACGACACCTGCAACCCGGCGGCGCGCACCGACAAGACCAGCCCGATCTACGGCATGCCGATCCTCGACGTGGACAAAGCAGGCACGACGCTGTTCGTCAAGCGTTCGATGGCGTCCGGCTACGCCGGCGTCGATAACCCGCTGTTCTTCGGCGACAAGACGATGATGCTGTTCGGCGACGCCAAGAAGATGACGGAAGAGATCGTCCAGGCGCTCGGCTGATCGTCCGCCCCCCGGCGGACGCCAAAACTTCAGCGGGGCCTTCGAGCCCCGCTTTCGTTTTTTTGGGTGGGGGGACTCTCGGTTGCCCTCACCCCGACCCTCGCCCGCAGGTGGGCGAGGGAGCAGACGCGGCAGCTTAATCACCTCGCCTGCTTGCGGGAGAGGGAGGGGCCCGCCGCGAAGCGGTGGGAGGGTGAGGGAGGAGAGGCAAACCGCGCATCCTCCGTTGCCCACTAAGACATAAAGACCACGCGACGTAGTCCTGCGCATCCCGTCAGCTCACGTTGACCACCGGATGCCGCTCGCTACCCCAGCCTTATCAAGAGGCTTTTCTCGCAGCTCCGCACAGAACTGGTCGTATTCGGCGAAGGTTACCGGGTATCTGCCCAGCGCGAACCCGGTAGCCGATCTCTGCGCGATGCTGCGGTTTTTCGGAATTCGCCCGCCGGCAGCGCCACGATCTCCGGACATCACGGCGCGTCGTCGTCCTTGGACCAGCGAGGTCGGGAACTCGCGCGGATCGACGCCGCTGAAGATCCCGTCTGCAGCGCGACAATCAGGATGGCAATGGAGCGTCAATCAGGATGAGACGATATCGCCGGGCTCGTGACGCAGGGAGGGCGTAGCCCGACCGGAGTCACGAGCCCGGCGCGACGCGATCCCCGAAGGGAACGCGTCGTCTGGTGATCACGGCCGAGCGGGTATGCGGGTGGTTCTTCTCGCCAAAGAGGAATCACCCCTTGCCCGGCCGACACGCGACCGATCACCAGATGAGGCTGTACATGAAGTTCCGTCAGACCGACACGCCACCCGTCGCGGCAGCGAAGGCGTCGTTCAGCACCTCCACCGCCTATCGCTTCGAGAAGAATTCCCGACTGCCCTCGCAGAAGACGGAGATCCGAGGACGGCGGCGGCCGGACCCGCTGGTCGATATCTTCGAGGCGGAGGTCGTGCCGATGTTGAAGGCCGCTCCCGGCCTTCGATCCGTCGCCATCTTCGAGGAGATGCTCCGACGCTATCCCGAACTCAGGGCTGGGATCCGACGGACCCTGGAGCGGCGGATCCGCGCCTGGCGCGCCATCCATGGGGAAGAGCAGGAAGTCGTCTTTCGGCAGGTCCACGAACCCGGCCGGACCGGCCTGTCGGACTTCACCGACATGGGCGACGTCGGCATCACGGTCGCGCGGGCGCCGCTCGATCATCGGCTCTATCACTTCCGGCTCGCCTATTCCGGCTTCGAGCACGCCCATGTCGTGCTCGGCGGCGAGAGCTTCGTCGCCCTGGCGGAGGGGATGCAGAACGCCCTGTGGTCGCTCGGCGGCGCGCCTCGGGAACATCGAACCGACAGCCTTTCGGCCGCCTTCCGCAATCTCGACCTGGAGGCGCAGAAGGATCTGACCGCCCGATACGAGGATCTGTGCGCCCATTATCGGATGACGCCGACCCGCAACAATCGCGGGATCGCCCATGAGAACGGCTCCATCGAAGGGCCGCACGGTCATCTCAAGCGCGTGATCGAGGACGCGCTTTTGATGCGGGGAACATCCGACTTCGATGATCTCGCCGCCTATCGCCGCTTCATCGACGAGATTGTCGGGCGCCGGAATGCGCGCACGGCCAAGCGCATCGATATCGAGCGCGCCGCCCTGCAGGAGCTTCCGGATCGGCGGACCGCCGACTACGAGCAGGTGACGGTTCGCGTCACGTCCTCGGGCGGCTTCACGCTGCGCAAGGTCTTCTACACCGTCCCGTCACGCCTGATCGGGCACCGGTTGCGCGTGCGCCTGTATGACGACCGGCTCGACCTGTTCATCGGCGGCACGCCCCTGATGACGCTGCCCCGCGGGCGGGCCCATGCCAGCGGCAAGCACGACCAGGTCGTCGACTATCGGCATGTGATCCACTCGCTCCGCCGCAAGCCAATGGCGCTGCTGAACCTCGTCTATCGCAACCAGCTGTTCCC
>DAIQPV010000158.1:0-7332 GCA_036787145.1 Rhodospirillales bacterium | reverse complement strand
TCCGGTTGGGCGGCGTGGTGATCGTCAGCGTATGACCCGCCTGCATAAACGGCAGGTCCTGGAACCGCTGTTCCAGATTGTTGTCGTGCGTGGCAGATCCGGCCCGCAGCAGCGTCACCCGGCCAATCTGATCGGCGCTACCGACGCTCGCCTGAAACGTCCGGCCGGGGCCCGGCGCCAGGGTTGCCGGCGTGCCGGCGAGTGTCGGACGGGAAGCCAGGTTGCCACCGGCGTCATACAGGTAGCCCGGATAGTAAATCTCGGCGTTGTAATTGGTCACCGGACCGGGATGCCCGCCGCCGCCGGTCAACACGGTGCCGTCGGCCAGCAGCAGCGCATTTGAATGATAGAGCCGGGGTTGCGCGGCGCTGGCTCCGAGAGTCCAGCGTCCCGTCTTCGGATCCCAAACCTCGGCGGCAAAGGCAAGGCCGCTGAGCTCGTTGCCCACCGAGGAGCCGCCGGTGACGAGGACCTTTCCATCCGCCAGAACGGTCTCGCTGCCGTAATAGCGGACCTGGCTCATATTGGCCGTCTTCGTAATCGTTGGCTGCGCACCGTTGATGTCGACAACGATTGTCTGGCGATTATTGCGAATAGAAAGCAGCTTCCCGGGCGCGAACATTGCGCTCGGCAGCTTCGGGTTGCTGGCGAGGGTCGTTCTTGGCAGTTGGATTATCGATCCCTTGGTCCCGTTGGCCGTAGGATTAACCAAGAACATTTTGCCATTATAACCCAGCACGAAGACTTTGCTGGCGTCGTTGGGCATTTGGTAGGCGCGGGGATACGACCAGTTGAAGGCGGTCTGCCCGAAGGCGGCGTCGCTTTTCGCACCGGTCAGCGTGTACCAGGTGCCATCCGGCGTGACGAGTTCGGGGGTCGGGGAGTAGATCGACGGCGTCTCGCGGCCGCCGATGATCAACTTGCTGCCGCTGGCGAGCGGCACCACCGACGGGTACCAGCGGCTGTAGATCATCGACGGTCCCGGCGACAGGATGTTGCCGGCGGGATCGAACGTCGTCGTTCTCGGGATCCCGATATTGGGCGTTCCGTTTCTGTTCGTATTGCCCCCCGCCAGCAAAACTTTGCCGGTTCCCACGAAGACCGACTGCCCGGTGCAAAAGATGTCGGTGGTGGTGGCGTTGGGAAGAACCATGTGCTCGCCGGACCTCGGATCCCAGACATCGAAAACCAGCTGCCCCGGCTTTTCGTCCCTTGTCCCGTTCATGAATACCCGGCCGTCCGGCAGAAGCGTGGCGTGGACCATCACCATCGGCCATGGGACGGTTGTCCCGAAGACCCCCTTCTCCCTGGCCCCAGGGACGGCCGCTGCCAGAACTGCCTCCGCTGCCAGAGCCGTCCGGCTGGCGCCAGAGGCACGAATGCCGTGCCCCGCACCATAATCGATCGGTCCGTTGCCAGCCGAAGCATCCTCTTCGACACGGGCCGTGGCCACAGCTTCTGTCATCTGTGCGCTCGCATATGACCCAACAGACAGTACCGAGAGCGCAATGAGCGCTCCGACCCTATACAACCTCATGGTATCCCCCATGCGAATAATAGGCGTTTGTAAACCAAATATAAACTATATGGCACAAGAACACGAGTCAAAATTCAACGTACAGGAAACTATAGCAACTTGGCCCGGTCGGGGACCCTCGGCTCATCAGGTTGCAAACAAGGTCAGGGTTGCTTGCTGCCGCAATACAAAGCGTCTGTCACCCAAGCAGGGTGAAAACGAAGCGTTGGCCAACGCTTGCGGTAGCACAATATCGAAGGAGATTGCTCTATCGCATGCTGGGAACGCGGCCCTGGAGACAAGTCTTAAATCCGCTCGGAACAGACGTCTTCCGTCACAAACCTTGTGACCCTGACGGCTATGCGCCGGTTACCCGGTGACGGTCATCCCCCGATCCGACGGTGAGCGAGGCTGCCAGCGCGCCGTTCGAGAGAAGCTCGGATTGAGTCTTTTCCTTGAAACGCGTCCTTATGAGGTGTCCAGTATCACTACGGACGGGGCGCCGGGCTGCCCGACAAGCTGCAGCTCTTAAGCGCGGCCAGGGCCTCGCAAGACCGGATGAGGATGGCGTTGAGCGTCAGGAACCTTGATCACGTAACCGTCTGCGTTAGCGACCTTGCGGCGGCTAGGCGCTTTTTCGCGCTGCTTGGTCTTGAGGAGGACAAGGCCGTCGTGATTTCCGGCGAGCCCTTTGCCGCGTACATGGGTCTCGCGGAGATCGAGGCCGACCATGTGACCCTGGTGCTCCCTGGCGCCTCGCCACGGTTCGAGATCCAGCTTCTGCACTATCGCCGCCCGGCGGCAGTGGGCGGCGCCACCATCGCCCGTCTCGACAAGCTCGGCTTCAACCACATCTGCTTCGCCGTCGATGACATCGACGCGGTGGTCGCCAACCTCCGGGCTCACGGTGTTGACGTGCGTGGTGAGATCAAAGGCTTCCACGACCGCCACCTCGTCTTCGTGACCGGCCCCGAAGGAATCACCGTCGAACTGGCGCAATGGAGCTGAGCGGACGAGCGCACCAATCGGACCCAGGTAGCCCCGACGAAGCCCAAGCGTAATTCGGGCTCAGCCTTTGGTTGTGAGCCAACTGCGAGCTTTCGCAACCGCTGCCGCGCCATCGCAGCTTCAGGCGATTAAGGCGATTCCAGGGCATTGAAATATACATCCAGATGAGCTAAGTTGCACGTTACGCATCCGGCGATAACTTGCAGCTCACCCGGCGGATGACTTGAGCGCCTGTTAGGGACTCTCGTAATCTCGCTTCTGGATACTGTAGGGTAATCCTTTTGCCCATAGCATCTTTCAGTTGACGACTCCTTGTTGGTGGAGTTGTGGGTTGCCGGAGACGATAACAAGGAGGAAGAGTTATGCAAAAAAAGCGTAATCTCTCCGGCCTTGCTTGGGCGGGCGTTTCAGTGATCGTAGTTCTTCTTGAACTGATCAATGTGTCGCTCGATCTCCTAAGCAAGGTCGTCAACTATGACCGTCAAATTTGAAACCTACCTATACTCATACCTGCGTAATGATAGGCCTATATTTGTACCTAGCGATCGTGGCAAAAAAAATCGGTCATGAAATTAAAAAGTTGGTGGACGACGCAGTTGATTTTGATCCGTTCTTTTTTCACTTGCGCCAAGGTGGGCATGTTATGGCCTTACATGCCCATCGAAAGCACAAATACTTCGCGCGAGCGGACATCTCTAAGTTTTTCTATGGCGTTGGCCGAAACCGCGTAACACGCGCTCTTCATGAAATTGGTATTCCACACGCCGGAACATATGCAAAATGGTCTTGCGTGAAGAACCCTTATGGTGATCCACGTTATTCGCTACCTTACGGTTTCGTACAATCACCGATTTTGGCGACGTTGGTACTTATGCGCTCTGCAGTTGGCGAGTTTTTACGGAATTTATCAAAGACCGTCACTTCTTCCGTCTATGTGGATGATATCTCTCTATCGTGCGATAGTAAAACTGAAATAGATGCGGCTTTTAATTGTCTATTAGAGATGATTGAGGCATCAAACTTCAAAATTGCTAAGGATAAAACTCAAGCGCCAGCCGAACAAATTACACTGTTTCAGTGCAATTTGGCATATCAACAGACTGCCGTCAGAGGCGAACGGCGTTCTGAGTTCTATGCAGTAGAACGGTCGGTGGCTAGTGCGTCGGCTTTTGAGCGCTACTGCGATAGCGTTGCTGAACGAAATGCGCCTACAGCATGATCAATTTAGATTGAAGCTGGGAAGCCAATGCATCTTAGCGTTAGCTGCCAGTATGGAAACGAGTTTGGTTTGGCGTTGTGGTTGACCGGAGAAGGTCCTTTCTACGCTGCTCCGCATACGAGCTACGAATCCGGATCATGGCGATTGGGGCCTTGCAGGGCCGCGAATTGCGAAGTGGATGCGGGGGTTCGCGGTCGCAGCACATGGTGGTGGTCGGGGGCGTAGAGGCGGCTGTCGGGGAAGCTGTCGGAGCCGAAGACGCGGCCGACGAGGATCAGGGCGGTGCGGGTGAAGCCGGCCGCCTTCACCTTCTGGCGGATGTCTTCGAGCGTGCCGTGGACGAACGCCTGGTCCGGCCAGCCGACGCGGTAGGCGACGACGACCGGGCAATCCGCCCCGTAGGCCGGCACCAGTTCGCGGACGACGCGCGCGAGGTTCGTCACCGAAAGGTGGATGGCGAGCGTCGCCCGGCTCTGCGCCAGGGTCGCCAGGTCCTCGCCTGCCGGCATCGGCGAGGAGCGCGTCGCCGTGCGGGTGAGGATCACCGTCTGGCTCACCGCCGGCAGCGTCAGCTCGCACGACAGCGCCGCCGCGGCCGCGGCGAAGGCTGGCACACCGGGGGTGATGTCGTAAGCAATGCCGAGTGCTCCCAGCCGGCGCATCTGCTCGCCGATGGCGCCATACAGCGACGGATCGCCGGAGTGCACGCGGGCGACGTCGTGGCCGGCGGCATCGGCGGCGGCCATCTCGGCGATGATGGCCTCGAGGTCGAGGGGGGCGGTGTCGATGACCCGGGCGCCGGGCGGCGCTTCCGCGACCAGCTCGCGCGGCACCAGCGAGCCGGCGTAGAGGCAGACCGGGCAGCTTTGGATCAGGTTCAGCCCGCGCACGGTGATCAGGTCGGGAGCGCCGGGGCCCGCCCCGATGAAGTGTACGGTCATTCCGCCGCCTGCCCGGCCCGTTTTGCCGCGTAGCCGCGCGGCGTGTAGACGAAGCGGTGCGTGCCGCGGGTTACCGCGCGCGTGCGGCTGGAGCCGACCAGCACAAGGGTCAGCATGTCGACGTCGTCAGGGCTCAACGCCTGCAGGTCGGTGATGCGCACCGTCTCGCCCTCCCGCCCCAGGTTGCGGGCGAGCACAACGGGTGTCTGCGGCGGACGGACGGCCAGCAGGATATCGCGCGCCGCGACAAGCTGGGTCCGCCGGCGCTGCGAGACCGGATTGTACAGGGCGACGACGAAATCACTGTCGGCCGCCGCCCGCAGCCGGCGCTCGATCTCTGGCCACGGCGTCAGCAGGTCGGAAAGCGAGATTGCGCAGAAGTCGTGACCGATGACGGCACCGGCCCGTGCCGCCGCCGCCTGCAGAGCGCTGATCCCAGGCACCACGTCGATCGCGAGCCGGTTCCACTCCGGCCGGTCATCCCGGTCCAGCACTTCGAACGCCAGGGCCGCCAGCGCATAGATGCCGGCGTCACCGGAGCAGACCAATGCCACCCTCCTGCCCTCGGCGGCGAGGTCCAGGGCCAAACGGACGCGCGCCTCTTCCTCCGACAGCGCCGAGGTGTGCCGGCGCCTGTCGCCGATGAGGTCTGCGATCAGATCGAGATAGAGGCCGTAGCCGACCACGTCGGTGGCGGCGGCGATGGCGCGCACCAACTCGTCGGTGCGCCAGCCGGGGCTGCCGGGGCCGATGCCGACGATGCTGAGGCGGCCGCGCGCCCGGCCGACCGTGCCCGGGTCGATATCGCGACGGGCGCGGGCGACAGCACAGGTGGCACGGCGGGAGCGGACCTTCTGGGCGACCAGTTCGCCGTCGGGACCCGCCGCCGCGAGGGCTGCGCCCTCGGCGACACCATGGCAGCCGACCTCGCGGAAGACCACGCCGGAGGGGTTGGCGAGCCTGTGGGCTTCCGCTTCCAGCTCCGGCGCCGGGAAGAAGCGCGCCGGCACCCCGAGTGTAGCCGCCAGCGCCTGCATCGCCCGCTCGTCCGCCTTCAGGTCCAGCGAGACGACGCAAGCCACGGCCCCTTCGGCAATCCCGCTGTCTGCCAGGGTGCGGCGCGCCAGATCGATCAGCTCGGCGGCCTCGCAACCACGCTCGCAGCCGACGCCCAGCGCCAGGACCGGCGGGTGCAGGACGAGCGTGCGCTCGGAGATGGAGGAGCGATCCCTCACCCCTACCCTCTCCCGAGGGGAGAGGCGGCATGCTTCGGAGGCGCCGCTCGACTCCCTCTCCCCTCGGGAGAGGGTTCATGTTTCAGGAAATGCGCGATCCGTAATGAGCACGCATACGTCCGCCCCATCGCTGAATCGGGCCCCCGACGCCTGCAGCCACGACGGGTCGCCCGCTTCGACATGGAGCCCCACTGCCTCGTTCGCCAGCAGCGCGGCCGTCACCGCCTTGGCGGCGGACGGGTTCGCGACGCGCCAACCCGCCGGCGGATCGTCCAGCCCGAAGCCGAGACGCACGTCGCCGGCGGTGGTGATCGCCGCCACCCCCTCGGTCGCGCCGGCGATGGCGCGGGCGATCCGGTTCGCACCGTGATGGCCTCCCAACAGCGGAATGGCGACGCTGCCATCCTCGGCAATCGCAACCACGGCGGGTTCTCTTTGCTTGTCGCCCAGCAGCGGCGCCACGGCACGGATGAGGATGCCGGCGGCGCAGACTCCTGCGATCGGTGTCCCGGCAACGAAAAGCGCGCGCAGGTGGGACATCGTGTCCGAGAAAATCCGGTCGGCTCCTTCGGCGCGCCCCGAAAGCCCGTGCACGACGCTCCCCGGCAGCAGCGGTTGCAGCCGGCGGGCAAGCGCCAGTCCGCTCGGGTTGAGCGCAATCAGCGCAACACTGTCGGGCGATCGACGATCGGCCACCCCCGAAACCTCTCGCGGCCGGCGCACAAGGATCATCGAGAAGTAGGGTGCCGTGGTGTCGTCCGCCACGTCCGCAAGGGGGACGATCCGCTCATTCGCCATCGACGCCCGTTCCACGTAGGTGGCGCTTGCATCGAGGCCGAGCCGTCGCAGCACCCGGCGCACCTTGGCCAGGTGGCGGCCCACCTTCATGATCGCCGCTGCCTCGGCGCGGGCGAGCCGCGCTTCCAGCTCCTCCTCGGGCATCGGCGCCGGCAGCACGCACAGCACTTCGTTGCGGGAGACCAGCGGCACCTCTGCCGCCGCCGCAACCGCCGCCAGCGAAGAGACGCCGGGCACAACGACGGTGGGATGGGCACCGGCGAGGCGCTCGAACAGGTACATGAACGAGCCGTAGAAGAACGGATCACCCTCGCACAGCACCGCCACGTCACGTCCGGCCGCGAGATGCCCGGCGAGGATGACGGCGTAGCGGTCGTAGACCTCTTGCGCCGGGAAGCGCTCGATCGTCATCGGTGTGGCGATGGCAATCTCGACGCGGCCGGACGGCACATGCGGAGCCGCGATCGCGCGCACCAGGCTCTCCCCGCCCTCCGGTGCCGGATAGGCGATCACCGGCGCCCGCGCGAGGATATCCCGGGCCTTCAGGGTGATCAGGTCAGGGTCACCCGGCCCGATCCCGAGGCCGTAGAGGGTTCCACTCACGGCTTTGCTCCC
>DAIQPV010000157.1:0-7344 GCA_036787145.1 Rhodospirillales bacterium | reverse complement strand
CACCGCCTTCTTGTCCGGTTGGGAAAGATCTCCGATGAGCGCCGCCTGACGCAGCCGCTCCAGCTTGCCGGTGGCTGCAGCCACCTCATCGCTCATCCGACGCTCGTTGTCCCGATGGCTGGCGATTTCATTCAGCCTTCCGCGCGGACAGGTGAACGACAGCTCGGGCTCCCCCTGAGCAGCTCCGCCTCCGCCCAGGTCCTTAGGCGAGACTGGAAGGCTGGGGATACCGAGAGCGAGGCGCGCGATGGCGAAACCGGCCGATACCCCGGCGGCAGCAATTTCGGGCGTGCGGTCGACGATCCCCCCATTGAACGACTTAATGACGCCGTCGCCGTAGAAGCTTAAGTCCGCCTTGCTCGTCTTGCGCCAGCTTGATAATTCCGAGGGGTCGAGGACAAACGTTTCGCCGGGACCGTAACGCGGCGTGATTTCGGCGCCCACCTCGAACTTCGGCGCGCTGTCGCTGTCGTCGCAGCTGACCAGCTCGCGTGTCACGATCACGTCGTAAGAGAGCGCAGGCAGCGCATAACTGACGCCAGTCATGACGGGAGGCGAGTTGGGGCCGACGCCCACAACCTCCACGGTCGTCCCGCACGCAGACGCAAGCAGCGCTGCGCAGATCGCAATGCGCATGATTTCCCCCCCAATCACAAATCGCGGAAAGGCCGCAGCCTCTCAGACGATTCCCCACTGCGCCGGATTAACGCACGAAAACGACAGCACGTCCACAGGCTTGAGCGAGGATCGCGTGTACGCACGATGGCTCGCAGCTTAAAGCGAGAGAGAGTGGGCAAGCGCACATCTTCAAGCAAGCGCAGGCCTGCGCTTGCAAAGAAAAAGGCGGCCGGTGAGCCGCCTTTTCCTGATGCCGGCCGCGGGACGATCAGGTTCCGATCACACCGCCGTCGTCCTTGGTGATGACGACCACCGCGGAGCGCGGCTTGTGGACGATGCCGCGTCCGCTGTGCGTGGTCGGGCCGTTCAGACCGCTGTCCGGCCAAGTCGAGTTCGCGGTGAAGCTTCCTTCCCAGTCCTCCCCGGGGTGCTGGATGCCGACGAACAGGGTCCTGCCGTCCGGCGTCGAAACCACACCGGTCACCTCGCAGTTCTTCGGGCTGGTGAGAAAGCGCTTGATCTGGCCGGTGGAGGGGTCGGCGCACAGCATCGCGTTGCCGCCGATGTTGATCCAGTCGCCGGTGGCATCGCCCTGCTGGTCGGTTTCGATCCACAGACGGCCGTCCCTGTCGAACCACAAGCCGTCCGGGGCGCCGAAGTCGTCGCCCTGGATGTTGCCCTGGTAGCCGACGGCCTGGCCGCCGAACTCGTCGGGAATGAACGTGCTGTCCAGCGTCTTGGTCGTCGCCTTGTCGCCGCACTGCACGAAGACATCCCATTCGAAATGGGTGGCAGTGACCTTGCCGCCATTCTCGCGCCAGCGAATGATATGTCCGAAGTCGTTATCGGGGCGGGGATTGGCCGCATCCACCAGCGGATTGGCACTGGCGGCGCTGGTCGTGCCGTCCACGCTGTTGCTGGAGGAGGGCGTGTTGCCGCGGCGGTTGTTGTTGGTCAGCGTCATGTACATTTCGCCGGTGACCGGATGCGCCGCCCCCCATTCCGGGCGGTCCATCATGGTGGCGCCGACGCGGTCGGCAGCCTCGCGGGTCTTGATCAGCACCTCGGCCTGATCGGCGAAGCCGTTTTCCGGCGTCAGTCCGTTGCGACCCCACACCAGGGGCACCCAGCGGCCCGTTCCGTCGGCGCGGAACTTCGCCACGGAAAGCGTGCCGTCGTCCAGCATGTTGCGATTGGCGGTCCGGTCGGTGCTGCTCAGCTTCTTCGCGCAGACGAACTTGTAGATGTACTCGTTGCGCTCGTCGTCGCCCATGTAGAAGGCGACGTTGTTGCTGGCGTCGACCACGACCTGTGCGCCCTCGTGCTTCACCCGGCCCATGGCGGTGCGCTTGACAGGCGTGCTGTGCGGGGCGGTGGGATCGATCTCGACAATCCAGCCGAAGCGGTGCGGCTCGTTGGGATGCAGGTCGGCGCGGAACCGTTCATCGACTTCGTGCCAGCGATAGCCGGCGCCGCCGAGAACGATGCCGTAGCGGCTTTGTCCCTTCAGGAGGTCGAATTTCTGATCCAGACCGGGCACGCCCACCACGTCGCCGGTCTCGTTGGAGAAGTAGCCGTTCCAGTTTTCCTCGCAGGTGAGATAGGTGCCCCACGGCGTGTGGCCATGCGAGCAGTTGTTCAGGGTCCCCAGGACCAGCATCCCAGTCGGGTCAGCGTCCGTTTTCATCAGAGCGTGACCCGCGGCGGGACCACTGATCTTGCAGGGCGTGTTGGCGGTGATGCGGCGGTTCAGGGGGGAATTGCGGTTGATCTGCCAGTTGCCAAGGTGGTTCCTGAAGACCTTGACGATATTGACGCCATGGGCTGCCTGCTGGGCCCGCACCATGTCGAGCGTGAGGGTGTCCGTCGCATACGTGGGCGTGCTGTTCACCAGACCCGGATCGACGTATTCGCTGTTGGCGACGAGCAATCCGGCGGTATTGCCGGTAGCCCCGGCCTGCGGGAAGAAATGCATGCCGTCGGTATGGCAGCCGTAGCAGTGAAGCTGCGTGGCTTCGTCCATCGCCCCCGACGGATCCCAGTTCGGCTGCATGGTCAGTGAATCGCCCCACGCCACCAGCACCTTCGCCGTGTAGCCGACCGGCACGGTGACCGAGTCATCGGTGGGATTGACGTAGAGATTGGGAGCAATCGGGCTAAAGGCGATGGCGCCAGTCGGCGCCGGAGCGGCATTGGCAAGATTGCTCAGGCCGTCCAGCACGTTCGTCCCGAGGGCCACAAGTGCGGTGACCCCGGCGGTAGCGCCGGCTGAGTTGCGGAGAAAGCAGCGCCGGCTGAGTTCGCGCTGCTCGATGAGATCGTGAATGCCCTCGTTACCGGAGTCGTTGCTGCTGGTCTGGCTCGGGTTCAACCTGCTGTCCGGGTGCATCTTGCTGCTCATGCGCGTCCTTCCGTCCGCTGTTGGAGCGGGCGCCCCCGATCGTTTCCGGAGATCCCGCGGCAAAGTCGCACGGAAAATTAAGCGGCTTGCATGACAGCTTGACGAAGATCCTGAGAAAAGACGGTTACATAACGAGCCTCGCGATGCTCGCGCGTGGTTCGCGACGTCTTGACGGGAGTGCAACCGGACGGTGGAGAGAACGCGGGCGGCTGACTCAGTCCTCGCGCTTCAGCCCGTCGCGGTAGCGCCGCCAGTTCTCGACGTAATGGCCGGCGCCGGTTTGCATCCGGGCGATCTGCTCGGGCGTGAGTTCGCGCACCACCTTGCCGGGGGCGCCCATCACCATCGAGTTGTCGGGGATGTGCTTGCCCTCGCCCAGCATGGTCTTCGCCGCGATCAGGCAGTTGCGGCCGATGGTGGTGCCGTTGAGGATGACGCTGCCGATGCCGATCAGGCTGCCGTCGCCGATGGTGCAGCCGTGCAGCATCACCAGGTGGCCGATGGTCACGTTGCGGCCGATGGTCAGCGGGAAGCCGGGGTCGGTGTGAAAGACGCAGCCGTCCTGGACGTTGGAATTCTCGCCGATGGTGATCAGCTCGTTATCGCCGCGGATCACCGCGTTCCACCAGACGCTGGCGTTCTTTTCGAGGCGGACCTTGCCGATGACCACCGCCGAGGGTGCAATCCACCAGTCGTCGTCGGCGGTGCTCAGTCCGGTGCCGTCCAGCGCGTATCGCATTGCCGTCTCCTCCTCCCGCAGTCGCTCTTGTTGGCTCCTTTCTTACGCGAACGAGCACCGCGAGGCCACAGCACCGCGCCTCGGCAGTGGACAGCAGGCAGGCGCGGCTCATATCAATGGCGGCATGGCAGCGCTTCCGTTCATCAAGATGCATGGCCTCGGCAACGACTTCGTCGTGATCGACGCGCGGGAACGCTCCTTCGCGCCGGACGCGTCACGGGCGCGCGCGCTTGCCGACCGGCGGACCGGTGTCGGCTGTGATCAGCTCATCGTTGTCGAGAAGCCCAGGAGCCCGCTCGCCGATGCGTTCATGCGCATCCGCAACGCCGACGGCGGGGAGGTTGCCGCCTGCGGCAACGCCACGCGCTGCGTGGCGGACCTGCTGATGCGCGAAACGGGCGGGACGCACGTGGTCATCGAGACCGCCGCGGGCCTGCTGGACGCGGAAGCGACGACGGACGGTCTCATCGGCGTCGATATGGGACGGATTTCGTTCGACTGGCGGGACATACCACTGGCCCAGCCGGTCGACCCCCTCAACCTGCCGGTGGAAGCGGGGCCGTTGCGCAACGGCGTGGCGGTGAACGTGGGAAATCCCCACGCCGTCTTTTTCGTCGAAAGTGTCGAGGGGGTGCCGCTGGAGCACGTCGGGCCGCTGATCGAGAGGCATCCGCTGTTTCCCGAACGGACCAACGTCGAGGCCGCCGAGGTTCGCGGGCGGGACCGGCTGCGCCTTCGGGTGTGGGAGCGCGGCGCCGGACTGACGCGGGCGTGCGGCACCGGCGCCTGCGCGGCCGCGGTCGCGGCGGCCAAGCGCGGGCTGACCGACCGGGCGGTGACAGTCGAACTCGATGGCGGCGTGCTGCGGATCGAATGGCTGCGCGACGATCACGTGCGGATGACGGGCCCGGTTGCCACCGCGTTTACCGGCGTCCTCGATCCGTCGCTCGCAGGCTGAAGGCGCGCCATGGCGGATCCGATCGTCGTCACCCTGGGCTGCCGGCTCAACGCCTTCGAATCCGAAGTGATCCGCCGCGAGGCTGCCGCTGCCGCGACGGACGCGGTGATCGTCAACACCTGCGCGGTCACCAACGAGGCGGTGCGCCAGGCGCGGCAGACCATCCGCAAGCTGCGCCGCAGCCATCCCGACCGGAGGATCATCGTGACCGGCTGCGCCGCACAACTGCAGCCGCAGGCCTTTGCTGCCATGCCGGAGGTGGACCGGGTGCTCGGCAACGCCGAAAAACTCGACCGCCGGCGCCTTGGCGAGCAAGACAGTCCGATCGCGGTCACCGACATCATGACGCTGCGCGACACCGCGGCGCACCTGCTCGATGGCTTCGACGGGCGCGCACGCGCCTTCGTTGAGGTGCAACAGGGGTGCGACCACCGCTGCACCTTCTGCATTATCCCGTTCGCGCGCGGGCCGGCACGCAGCGTGCCGCAACCGTTGGTGGTGGAAAGGGTCCGCCGGCTGGTAGCGGCCGGGTTCCGCGAGATCGTGCTGACCGGGGTGGACATCTGCTCCTGGGGCAGCGAGCTCGACGGACGGCCGACGCTGGGCAGTCTGGTGCGTGCAGTGCTGCAGACGGTTCACGAGCTGCCGCGGCTGCGGCTCTCCAGCCTCGATCCGGCCGCTGTGGACGACGATCTGCTGGCGCTACTGGCGGACGAGCCGAGGCTGATGCCGCATCTGCACCTCAGCCTGCAGGCGATGGACGACCTGGTGCTGAAACGGATGAGGCGGCGCCACGACCGGACCCGCGCTTTCGACATCGTCGCCCGCGCCCGTGCCGCGCGCCCGGACGTGGTGCTCGGTGCCGACCTGATCGCCGGCTTCCCCACTGAGACCGACGCGATGTTCGAGACCACGCTCCGGTCGGTGGACGCGCTTGGGCTGACCTGGCTGCACGTTTTCCCTTATTCGGCCCGCGCCGACACGCCGGCCTCCCGCATGCCGCAGGTGCCGGGCCCGGTCCGTCGGGAGCGGGCGGCGCGCCTTCGCGCAGCGGGCGATGCGGCTCGTGCGCGCTTTCTGGCCAGCCGCATCGGATCGCGTACGGAGGTGCTGGTCGAGACGCCTGGCTCCGGCCGATGCCCCTGGTACGCACCGGTCAGTCTCAGCGTCGAAGCGGAACCCGGGTCCCTGCTACCGGTTCGCATTCATGCCGCCGATCAGGAGCGGCTGTTTGCGGAGGTGCGATCATGAAGGATGAAACGACCGCGAAGCCGGAGAAGCAGCGGTGGTTCCGCCGGGTTTTTGGCCAGGGCGAGGAGCAGCCGGGAGGACCGGGAGAGCCGGTGACGACAGGTCAACGCCAGTTCCAGGGCCAGCAACCGCCCGAACCCGGTCCCGACCTGCCGCCGGGTCAACCGCCTGACGTGCCGCCGGTGCCGTCGCCCGACGTTCCGGAACCGCCGCGCGAGCCGCCGATCCCGGCGCCGGGCCCGGATCTGATTCCGCCGCCCGACGCGCCCGGGCCGGAAATGCCGGCTCCGCCGGAGCCCGAACCCGAGCTGCCCGCGCCGGGCGCGCCGGAGCCGGAGTTTCCCGGCCGCCCGGTGCCCGATGTGATCCCGCCGCCGGGGCCGCCGGGCCCTGAGATGCCGCCGCCACCGCCCTTCGAGCCGGAGATTCCCCGCCCGACCGGGCCGGATGTGGTGCCGCCGGTGGAAGTGCCGGGTCCGGTAGGGCCAGCGCCGGTGGTGGCGCGCGACGCCGCCCACGCCGCGTGGGTGGCGCGACGGTCACAGGAAGTTCGCGACCGCCTCGCGGCGGAAGAGGCGGCGGCCGGGGCCGGATGGCTCGGCCGGCTGCGCCGCGGGCTGGGCCGTTCCTCGGCGAAGCTGGCCGGCGGCATCGGCGATCTTTTCGCCAAGCGCAGGCTGGACGACGAAGCGCTGGAGGAACTGGAGGAGCTGCTGATCACTGGCGATCTCGGCATCCAGACGTCGGCGCGGCTGGCCAAAGCGCTGGCCGACGCCCGGTTCGGCGACGAGGTGACAGCGGACGAGGTCCGCACAGCCCTGGCCGAGGAAGTGGCGAAAGTCCTCGCGCCGGTGGCCCAGACAATCGCCATCAACGATGCCTACCGGCCGCACGTCATTCTCGTCTGCGGCGTCAACGGCAGCGGCAAGACCACCACCATCGCCAAGCTGGCGCACCTGTTCCGCAGTGTCGGCTTCCAGGTGATGCTGGCGGCGGGCGATACCTTCCGGGCGGCCGCCATCGAGCAGCTGCAGATCTGGGGAGAACGCACCGGCTGCACGGTCATCGCCCGTCCGCAGGGCGCCGACGCCGCCAGCCTCGCTTTCGAGGCCTACGAGCAGGCGCGGGCAATGGCCGCCCACGTTCTGCTGATCGATACCGCCGGCCGCCTTCAGAACAAGGCGCACCTGATGTCGGAGCTGCAGAAGATCTGCCGCGTGCTCAAGAAGCTGGACGAGCGTGCGCCGCACGATTGCCTGCTGGTGCTGGACGCCAGCGTCGGCCAGAACGCGCACAGTCAGGTCGAGGTGTTCCGCGACATGGTCGATGTGACCGGCCTCGCGGTCACCAAGCTCGACGGCTCGGCCAAGGGGGGGG
>DAIQPV010000393.1:0-1166 GCA_036787145.1 Rhodospirillales bacterium | reverse complement strand
GGCGGAGGACAATACCATCGCCCGCATTATCCGCTTGGTGGAGGAGGCGCAGGAGGCGCGGGCGCCGACTGAACGCTTCATCGACCGCTTCTCGCGCTGGTACATGCCGGCGATCGTCGGGCTCGCGGTGCTGGTCGCGCTGGTGCCCCCGCTCTTGCTCGGCGCCGAATGGTCGGTCTGGATTTACCGGGCGCTGGCGCTGCTGCTGATTGGCTGCCCTTGCGCCCTGGTGATCTCGGTTCCCGCCTCCATTGCAGCCGCGCTGTCAACGGGTGCCCGACAAGGTCTTCTCATGAAAGGCGGTGTTGTTATCGAAGCGGCCGCTAAGACCGGTGTCGTTGCGTTCGACAAGACGGGCACGCTAACCGCCGGCACGCCGCGCGTTACTGAGGTCGTTGCGGTGGGGCAGGAAGAACGTCGGGTGGTGGAACTCGCCGCTTCGGTGGAAACGGGATCTAACCATCCCCTTGCTCAGGCGATTCTTGACCGTGCTGGATCGCACTCCATAACGGTTCGACCCGCGCAAAATGCCTCAGCGATCGCGGGCCAGGGCGTCACTGGATCGCTTGACGGCATATCGGTTTTTGTAGGGGCGCCCCGCCACGCAGTATCGCGCGCAGCGTTCAGTGCCGAAGCCAACGCGAGCGTGGAGCGTCTTGAATCCGACGGAAAGACGGTGGCTGCAGTCGTCGCGGACGGCACTCTCGTTGGCCTGATCGCCCTGCGCGATGAACCCCGAGCAGATGCTTCCCAGGCAGTGGCCGAGCTGAAGGCGATGGGAATTCGGTCAGTGATGCTAACGGGTGATAACGCCCGCACTGGCGCAGCCATCGCTGCCGGACTTGGCATGGAGCACAAGGCCGAATTGATGCCAGACGACAAGGTCGCGGCCATCAAATCGCTCGCCGGACAGACACCGGTCATGATGGTTGGCGACGGCATAAACGACGCTCCCGCCCTCGCAGCCGCCAGTGTCGGCGTCGCGATGGGATCGGGAACCGACGTAGCTTTGGAAACTGCAGACGGAGCTGTGCTCAAGAGCCGTGTCCGGGATGTTGCTGCCATGATCCGCCTGGCTAGGGCCACGATGGGCAACATCCGGACCAATATCGGTATTGCGCTGGCCCTGAAGGGCGTGTTCCTCGTGACAAGCGTCTTAGGCTACA
>DAIQPV010000156.1:0-7392 GCA_036787145.1 Rhodospirillales bacterium | reverse complement strand
GCGTAAGAGCGGCGGTGTCACGGGCGCGAACCAACACGCCGGTTTCGCCATCCGCGACAACGGCGGCGACGCCGCCGACATTGCCCGCGACCACCGGCAAGGCGGCTGCTTGCGCTTCCAGCAGACTCATTCCCCAAGCTTCGCCGATCGCCGGCCACACGTACAGATCGCTCGCCGCGTAGATCGCCGGCAACGAACATCTGCCCAGTTCGCCGAGGCAGGTGACCCGCGAACCGAGGGGGGCGATTGCTGCACGGACCGCCGCTGCGGCCGGTCCGTCGCCGACGATCAACCACTGCCACCGTCGGTCCGTCAGCGGCGCCAGTGCTTCCGCCAATAATTGAAAAGAGGCGAGCTTATCGCCGGGGCGCATCATGGCAACGCTGAGCAGCCAGGGCACGGCGGGATCGAGGAGATATTGCTTCGCCAGTGCGTCACGCTGCCGCTTCCGGTCAGCCGCCGCGGCAGCGAATGGCCGCACATCCAAAAATGGGGCCAGTCGGTACAGCCGACGGGGGTCGGGGAGAAGCGGAACGACACCGTCGTCGTCCGCCGGGTTCAGGCCAAGGACAAGATCGGCCCCCGCGATGGCGGCGACCGAGGATCTCCAACCCGGCGCCCACCGGCCTGTTGCCTGCTTTTGCGCCGAGGAGGCTTCAGCAATCGCGTAGGGGATGCCCATGGCCTTGCTCAAGAAGGGCCCGAGATGATCGGGTGCTTTATGGTAGACATGGTATGTGAACCAGAGCTCGGGTCTCGCTTGCCTGGCCCGCAGGCGCTTCAGCGCCCGTGCGGCGAGCCGAGCGCCGAGCAGCGCAAGCCGCCGCTGGCGTTCGGGATCCCCTTGGCCGTCCCAACTGCGGAAGGTGCTGGCCAGCTCTACCTCATGCCCGGCCAGCCTCAGCGCCCGGATCAACAGCAACGCCATGGTACGGTCCCCCGATGGAACCGGGTCGTTCGGCGCCTTCATCGGGGCGTAGAAGGCGATGCGCATCTTGAAAACGGAGCGGGTTCGATGCCAAAGCGTGCGGCCAGCCAGCCGATGTCCCTGTCGGCGGAAAAGAACTGGCGAACGCGGTGCATCCCGGCCAAACCCAGTCTTGCCCGGTAATCGGGAAACCGGATCAGGCGATGCAGGGCGCGGGAAAGCATCCTGGCGTCGTCTGGGCTAACCAATATTCCCGTCTCACCATCGATAATCAGTTCGGCAATAGCGGAAACATCGGTCGAGACGCAGGCGAGGCCTTGGCTTTGGGCTTCCATCAGCACGTTCGGCAGGCCATCGCGATCGCCGTCTTCGGCAATCCGGCAGGCGAGCACAAAGAGATCGGAAATCCGGTAGGCGTGCAGCACATCCTGCTGCGGCAGGGCTCCCCGCCACTGAATGCGGCGATCGATCCCCAGTCGGGCGGCCTGTCGCTTGAGGTCGCCGAGCAGCGGACCGCCGCCAATGTGAACCAGCGACCATGCAAGATCCGTCGGCAGCAGCGCGAGTGCCTGCAGCAACTCCGAGAAGCCTTTCTTGGCAACGGCGCGCCCCACCGAAAGAAGCATCACCGGATCATCCGGATTCCCGCCGTTGCGGGCCGGCCGTCTACCGGCCGGGGGCAGGAAGCGATTGAGGTCGAGGCCGTGGTAAAGCAGCGTTACGCGATCGGGCGCCGGTGCCAGCGATGCCAGATACAGGGCGTTGACCTTGGTGCAGGTGACCAGCCAACGGCAGTCCTTAAGCTTTTCGCGGAGATCCCACTCCGCCGTGGTCCACACATCCTTGGCATGTGCCGACGCACTCCACGGCAGCCCGAGAAGTTGGGCGGCATATCGAACGACAGAGGCCGGGGTATGAAGAAAGTGCGCGTGCAGCCAGCCGACGTCTTGTGGCAGCTCGGCAGCCAATACCATCGCTTGACCGAAACGGCGCGCTCTGTTGCGGGAGATGTCGCGCCTGAGGTCGGCCAAAAAGGACCGCCACGCCGACGACCAGCCCGAAAGCCTCCGCGCCTTCCGCCAGCCCCGGAGCACCCGGCGGGGCTGTTCGTGGAGATATTCCGGCAGATAGGTGACCGGCGCCTTGATCTCGTCGTGGATGGGATGCACCGCGGGATCGGTCGGCAACCGCAGCGAAAATAATCGGATGTCGAGCCCGCGCTGTTCCAGGCCGCGGATCTCCTGGGCGATAAACGTCTCGGACAGGCGCGGATAGCCCTTCAGGACAAAAGCAACGGCTGCGGGCACAGCTATCCCGCTTCGCCGACCAGGGACAAACGCGCGGGCGATGCCGAAGGACGGGCAAGCCATTGATCAACCTGCTCGCCGATGACGTCCAGTCCGTCGAGCAGTCCCGGAATTGGCACGTTCGATGGCTTCGGTTGAGCCGGCAACGCCCGCAGCGCTGCCGTCATTGTTTTCGAACTGATGTCGCCTTGCGCATCCAGCATCCGGCAGAGTCCCAGCGCCTGCGCACGGGATGCGCGGATGAATTGCTCCAGTCTCGGCTCGGTTCGCGGCACGATCAAAGCCGGTTTGTCAAAAGACAGGATTTCGCAGAATGTATTGTAACCCCCCATCGCGACGACGCCCGCGGCCTCCGCCATCAGATTTTCGATGTTTGCCTCGAATGTGATGGCATGAACGAGCGAAAGCCTTTCGACTCTTCGCATAAAGTCGGCCTGCAAACTGGAGTGCATAAAAGGCCCAAGGACCAGCAGGGCAGGATAGGGCGGGTGGTCATCGTCTTCGTAGGCGCGGAGAACCCAATCGATCAGCATCGCACCGTCGCCGCCGCCGCCGGTCGTGACCAGCAGATACTCGCCCTGGCTCACCGGCGAAATGAAAAGCGGCGACCCTTGCCGGGGTACCGGATCTCGCCGCAGATAGCCGGTGTAGCGCACCTTCCCTTCGACCGACGGCGGAAGCGCGACACCTTCCAGGGTGTTGCAGATCTGCGGCAGGCCGTACACCCAGATGGCATCGTAGAAGTCGGCAAGCGCGCGCGCGGCGTTCTTGCGTTCCCATTCCTCGGCGAGTTGCCCTGGTTCATCCATGATGTCACGCAGGCCGAGCACTGTCGGCACCCGGCGAGCCTTGAGCAGCGCGAGCGTATCCCTGACCTCGCCGCGCAGTCCCAGGGGTTCCTTATCGACAAGAAAAAGGTGCGGCGCGAACGCCTCGGCCGTGTGCCGGATGATCTTGCCGCGCAGCGAAAGGGTAGCTTCCAGCCCGATATCCAGGCTCAGCGGCTGGTAATCGCCGTCCTTCAGCTTGATCACCCCGGGAATTCTGACGAAGTCAACACGCGTGCGGAAGCTGAAGCTGCCGATGATCGGTGAGCCTGAGAGAATCAACACCGACAAACCGCGCCGCTTGCCGACCAGGGCATGGGCAATCGCCCGGCAACGTCGCAAATGACCCAGGCCGAATGTGTCATGACTGTAAATCAGCAGCCGAAACTGCCCGCCAGCTTCCTGCATCCCCTGATCACCGGCACCGTCTCAGTGGCCCGTCGGTCGCCCGCTTGGCCGCGATTGCAATGGCCAACAGCTTGGCGCATTAATCAGCCAAAGTTCCCCAACTGCAAGACCCTACACCGGCCGGCCGGCGAACCGGTGTCATTTTCTGTCACCAACACTTGGCAGCGACGCTAGATGGAGCAAACCCTTTATAAATATATCCACCGCTACAGCTGGCGACAACAAGTCATATTGCTGGTTATGACGGCTGCATCATTTCCATTTCTTTACGCTTCTTTGGAATTGCCGAAAATTATTATAAATCAGGCTATCGCAGCCGGTGATTTTCCGAAAGAGATTCACGGAGTTGAATTCGAACAAATTCAATATCTGGCGGTTTTGTGCGGATCGTTTTTGCTGCTCGTTGGCGCAAACGGAGCGTTTAAGTACTTCATAAATGTTTATAAGGGGCAGGTTGGCGAGCGGATGCTGCGCCGGCTGCGCTATCAATTGTTCACTCAGACGCTCCGGTTTCCCATCCCGCACTTCCGGCAGACCTCCCAGGGGGAGGTGATTGCGATGATCACCTCCGAAGTTGAGCCGCTGGGCGGTTTCATTGGCGACGCCCTGGCGCAGCCGGCGTTCCAGGGTGGCACTCTGCTGACCATTCTGACCTTCATGTTCGCGCAGGACGTGGTGCTGGGGCTCGCCGCCGTCGCTCTATATCCCCTGCAGATGTACGTGATTCCCAAGCTGCAACGTCAGGTCAATGCCTTGGCTAAGCAGAGAGTCCGCACCGTACGGCGACTTGCGGAGCGAATCGGCGAAGGCATCGCGAGCATAGAGGAGATTCACGCCCACGACACCGCTGAATGGCACCGCGCCGATTTCGCGCGATGGGTGGGAAATATTTACGATATACGCTTAAATATTTATCGAAAGAAGTTTTTTATAAAATTCCTCAACAACTTCATTGCACAGCTCACTCCGTTTTTCTTCTATGCCATTGGCGGCTATCTTGTGATCAAGGGGAACCTGACGTTCGGCGCGTTAGTTGCTGTTCTCTCGGCTTACAAGGATCTCTCGTCTCCCTGGAAGGAATTACTCGATTGGTATCAGCAGAAAGAGGATACTCGCGTCAAGTATGACCAATTGATCGAACAGTTTCGACCTCAGGGCATGCTGCCAGAAACGTTGCAGCAGCGAGTGACGGCCCAGGTGCCGCGCCTCACTGGGTCGGTTATTGCCTCCAACCTTTCGCTCGAAGACGAGGCGGGCGTAAAGGTGGTTGATCAGGCGAACTTCCACTTTGAAATAGGGGATCGCGTCGCGTTGCTCGGCAATGCCAGTTCTGGTGGCGATGCCATCGGCAAAATGCTGGCAAGGCTGCTCCAGCCGACCTCCGGTTCGGTAAACATCGGTGGCGCCAGCCTTGCGACATTTCCTGAAGCGGTGACCGGCCGGCGGATTGCTTATGTCGGCAACAACGTTGCTCTGATTAACGGCAGCGTTCGCGACAACCTCTATTACGGCCTGCGCAATTACCCTCTGACCACGCTCGAGAGTTCGGACGAACACGAGCGGGAGGCTCGCCAGCGTTACGTTATGGAAGCGACAAGATCCGGCAACACCACAAGCGATCCGAACGAGGAGTGGATCGACTATGCCGCCTACGATCTGGATGGGCCGCAGGCACTTCTGGACCGCGCCCTCAAGACGCTGCGCTCGGTGGACCTCGAGACGGATCTCTTTGGTCTCGGCTTGAGGGGAACGGTGGACGCCGGCACGCATCTGGCGCTTGCCGAGCGCATCCTTGCGGCCCGCCGGCTGCTGCGCGAACGTCTGAACGATCCGCGCTGCCGAGGCCTGGTCGAGGTGTTTGATCGCGATCTTTACAACAAAAATATGTCCGTCGCCGAAAACCTGCTTTTTGGTCTGCCGCTTGATGACACGTTCGACGTCGAAAGATTAAGTGATCATCCTTACGTACAAGAAGTGTTGGAGAAAGTCGGCCTCCGCGGCGAACTCGTCGCTGTAGGCCTGCGCATGGCGAAGATCATGCTCGACCTTCTGGGCGACCTGGCGCCCGGTCACGAATTCTTCGAGCGGTTCAGCTTCATCGCAGCCGATGACCTGCCCGAATACCGGGCAATCATCCGCCGGGTGGAGGACGCCGGGCTTGCCGGAGCTGCTCCCGCTGATCGCAACGCTTTGTCGTCTCTGCCGTTTCGCGCGATACCGGCGCGTCACCGGCTGGGTTTGTTCGACGATGTGATGGAGCGTCGTCTGCTGCAGGCTCGGCGTCTGTTCGCTCAGGATCTGCCAGCGGATCTGGAGGGTTCGGTCGCCTTTTTCGACGCAGAAGCCTACAATCCCGCGGCTTCCGTGCAAGACAACATTCTTTTCGGCAAGCTGGTCTATGGCAGGCAGCAGGCGCAGCGTCAGGTCGGAGCCATGATCGCTGAAGTCATCGATAAGTTGGGCCTGCGCGCTGATGTCGTTGATCTGGGGCTGGACTTCGATGTCGGAATCGGCGGCAGCCGGCTGACGACCGCGCAGCGCCAAAAGCTGGCGATCGCTCGTGCCCTGCTGAAACGACCGGACATGCTGATCATGGACAACGCCATGGCATCAATCGATGCCGTGGGCCAGGCCCAACTTCAGGCCACCATGTTCGAGCACGGTGCGGCACACGGTCTCGTCTCGGTGACGGGCGACAGCCGTCACGCCGCCGCTTTCGATTATGTCATCGTGCTTGAAGCCGGGCGGGTGGTCGATCAGGGTACGGCAACCGCGGTGCTCGCGCGACAGGCGGCGATCGAGGACGAACGCGCGACCGATAACGTCAGAGAGAGCGAGAGCTTGGGTGGACTATAAAGAGACGGTCTCGGTTCTCCGCAGTATTCCGGTGTTTGCCTCTCTCGACACCGCAAGCCTCAAGCTGCTCGCATTTTCCAGCAACTATCTGAGCTTGGAAGACGGCGAGGCCCTTTGCTATCAGGGCGACCCTGGTGACAGCGTTTTTGTGATCGACGAAGGAGAAGTCGAGGTTTCCATCGTGCTCGCGACCGCCGAAAGGATTCGGCTCGCGCTGCTGGGCAGGCACGACATTTTCGGCGAGATGGCGGTAATCTGCAATCAACCTCGAACGGCCGACGTTCACGCCCGGGGTCGGCTGAAGGTTCTTAAGATCGAAGCTGACGTGTTCTTGCAACTGGTGACGAGCGATCCGGGCGCGGCGCGGGGCATGATGCGCATCCTCGCCGATCGGCTGGTTAGCTTGACCGAGCGGTATCAGCGGCTTAAGCGCTCCCATGACCGTTGCGGTCAAGATCGGGAGCGCTCCGATAACAGTCAATAGAGAAAGCGGGTTCGAATGGTGCCGTCAATCGCCTCGAGCGCCCGTCTGATGCCCTGCCCCTCGTCAAGCTGTCCATCGATATCACTCACCATGTAGCCGACATCGCTGTCGGTTCGGAGATATTGCGCGGCAATGTTCAGGCCTCGTCTGGAGAACACCTCGTTGACGCGCATAAGCACCCCGGGGACATTGCGGTGGATGTGGAGAAATCGGGTGACCCGTTGCTGAAACGGAAGGGCAACCTCGACAAAATTCACGGCGCCCACGGTCGAGCCGTTATCAGAGTAGGTCAGGAGCTTCTCCGCCACTTCCGTGCCGATGTTGGCCTGCGCCTCTTCGGTCGAGCCCCCCACGTGCGGAGTTAAAATTACGTTTGCCAGACCCTGCAGCGGACTGTGCAGACGCTCGTCCCCGCTGGCCGGCTCCTGAGGAAAAACGTCGATTGCCGCGCCCCCGAGGCGACCGGAGCGCAACGCGTCTGCGAGCGCTTCGATATCAACAACCTTGCCGCGCGCCGCGTTGACGAGGATTGCGCCCAGCCGCATGCGACCGATTTCGTCGCCACCGATCATGCCCCGCGTC
>DAIQPV010000155.1:0-7410 GCA_036787145.1 Rhodospirillales bacterium | reverse complement strand
GGTATAGTGTGCCACATCTCGCGCGTGGCGAGAACAGTCGGCGGGATCGCTGCTCCGTCGGCGGTACACGAAAGCATCCCGCGACGCCGACGCGGCAGCGACGGTGAGGAAGGCTTCATTATGAGCGAAGTTCGGAGCGAGATGATTCATTTTCCGGGTGCCGATGGGCAAAGCCAGCTCGCCGCGCGCCTCGATCTGCCGACGCGGCAGCCGCGCGCCTTCGCCCTGTTCGCCCACTGTTTTACCTGTACGTCGAATGTATTCGCGGCATCGCGGATCGCGGCAAATCTTCTCGGCCACGGCATCGCCGTTCTGCGCTTCGATTTCACCGGGCTCGGCGCCAGCGAAGGCGAGTTCGCAAACACCACGTTCTCTTCGAATGTCGGTGACTTGGCAGCCGCCGCCGATTGGCTCCGTCGCGAGCAGCAGGCGCCGGCGCTGCTGATTGGACACAGCCTGGGGGGTGCCGCGGTTCTCGCGGCCGCCAAACAGATCCCCGAGGCGCGAGCGATTTGCACGATCGCCGCCCCCGCCGAACCGTCACACGTCATCCGCCTGTTCGCGCCGTCGGTGCCGGAAATCGAAGCTCGGGGTGAAGCCCAGGTCCTGCTGGCGGGCCGCCCATTCCGGATCCGCAAGGAGTTTCTTGAAGATATCGAAGAACAGCGGCTCGCTGAGGATATCGGTGGGCTGCGCCGTCCGTTGCTCATCTTTCATGCTCCCGGAGACGCCATCGTCGGCATTGAAAACGCGTCGCGAATTTTCGGGGCCGCGAAACATCCGAAGAGCTTCGTTTCGCTGGATGATGCCGACCACTTGCTCGGGCGGCGCGAGGATGCCGTCTACGTTTCGGACATCCTTGCGGCTTGGGCCAATCGGTACCTGGATGGGGCCGAGCAGCGGGAGCCGGCTGCGGCCGATGTGACGGACGCCGTCGTGGTCGCCGAAGCCGGCAGCGGAAAGTTCGCGCAAGTGGTCAACGTGCGCGGCCACCACATTCTTGCCGCCGACGAGCCGGAGAGCTACGGCGGAGACGACACTGGCCCAGGTCCCTACGAATACCTGCTGGCGGGACTCGGCGCGTGCACGTCCATGACGATCCGGATGTACGCCGACCGCAAGGGCCTGCCGCTCGAACACGTCAGCGTAGCCCTGCGCCACGGCAAGGCCCACGCCGAAGACTGCATGGACTGCGAAACGAGGCAGGGCATGCTTGACCGGATCGACCGCGAGATCACGCTTGAAGGCGCCCTGGACGACGATGCCAGAGCTAAGCTGCTGGAGATCGCCGACAAATGTCCGGTGCACCGCACGCTGCGTTCTGAGGTGTGGATCACGACGACTCTGAAGCCCTGAGTCCGGACCGTAGGACCAGCGAGATTCAACTCAGAGCGGTCTTAAGATATTTGGAAGTGGTCATTTGAGGTTGGACAGACCTTCTGTCGCCCCTAGCAGTGTGATAATCCCGCCATCATGAATACAATATCAAATCTTCCAAAGCATCTATATCGCTACACGACTCTAGAGGGGTTGAAAGGCACAATAAGCAGCAATGCCCTTTGGGCAACTCATTACAAGTATTTAAATGATAGCTCGGAAGTGGATTACGCGAAGCATCATATCAGAAGCGTTAGCTGATACCATAGAATAAAGAATAGCAGAGCGTCAAAAGCGAAGCTTAAGGACGAGAATGGAAGTTTCTCGTTTAGGTGGTCGCCGAGTTGTAGCGAAAGCCGAAGCAGATAATCTCATAAGCACAGTGTACAATTCTACATTTAGTAAAGATAAGAATCTATATCCTTTTGCTGAACCGTTTATAACTTCATTCTGCAGCCATGAGGATGACGATCACACTGATCGAGAATACAAATTAGCGAATGGATTGCTGAGTCAATGGAGAGCGTATGGGAGAAAAGACGGGTGTGCAATTGTCTTTGATGCAGAGAGAGCCGAGAGGCTCTTGAGAGATGAGGGTGGGAGATATCGGTATTCGCAACTAGTCATTAGGCGAGCGTCTTTACGATGCGAAAAGTATCATAAATAGATATTCAACCCTAGTAGATCAGCTTGCTGATATCTATACCAAGAGAGATACGCCAGATTTCTACCCACAATTTACTGAGCTAGTAACGAGCTTGAAGCATTTGGGTTTTCGCGAGGAGAATGAAATTAGGATTATTGCAATTCCAATCAGAAAGGAAATCGATGTCCGAGCAAGAATAATCCAGCGAGATTTCACCGAGCACAATCAGTCATACAAAGAAATTAAAATAAGGGGCACTACCAACACACCCTACATTGAGCTTTTCACTGGATGTTCCATCTTATTGTCGTGCGCCGTAAAGGTCATCATTGGTCCTAGCCCTGAGCAACAAAACGTATTTGATATAGTCACAAAAATACTAGAGGAGCCTGATATAGTTGTACGTTCAGAAACTCCATACGTTGGCCAATCATCTGGCTGATGGCGGTGGCACGTCGGCAACGGGCAGCAGATCTAGCCGGCTCTTCCCTTCTCGACGCAGCGCTTGCTGATCGCCGTCGAGGCGCAGGCCACCGCCCGCCCGCCAGGTGTCGACCTGGTCGCTCCAGTGAGGAGAAAAGGGATTGCCGGACTGACCGCCGGCAATGACGAAGCGGGAGGCGGCAAGATCGGCGAGATCGTAAACGGCACGGAAGCCGGCACCATGAACGGCCTCGAAGGGATTATCGGGGTCGGCAATGCGCGAGGCGGCGCGCAGCGGTGTGTCGTTTCCGCCATCGAGCGGCACACGGATCTCCAGCCAGCCCGACAGGAGCGGCACGCGGCTCCACAACAGGTTCCGCAGACGCAGGCGGTGCAGCTTGCCCCAGGCCCATGCATCGGGATCGTCGCCGAGACGCTCGCTCAGGGGCGTCAGGGCGGCCGTGAGCGCCGTTTGCAGCGCCTGCGCGCAAAGTTCCACTTCGGGCGTGGAGGTATCATCGCACCAGCCGCTGTTACCGCGCAGAACACGTTCGACGAACAGCGGCCGGTAATCCCAATTCTCGGGGAAGGCAGGGCCAAGTTCATCGGCCGCGAGCACACGGACCAGCTCGCGCAGCCAGGCCGAGAAGAGCAGCGGTTGTGGGGCGTCCGCACGCATCCCCCCCTGCCAGTCGCGAAGCAACTCGACCGCGCGCCGGGCCGGCATCTCCGCTTGCGGTGGAAGGCCTGCCAGCATCAGCGGCAGGAGCCGGCGTGCCATCAACGAGACGGGATCGGTCTGGACTGTCGAACTTCCCGGAGGTGTCTGCGGGTCCTGCTCCGCCAGCAGATCGGTGATTCGCTGCGCCCGAAAGCCCGGATCCCAGGTGCCCGTGATCGGGAAGGGCCACTCGGCCGGAACCGGTCGATTGTTGGCATTGACGAGCATTCCCGACAGGGGATTGAGCGCCTGCGGCTGGGCCTCGAAGGGGAGAAAGCCCCTCCAGTCGTGTGCGCCGCTCCATCCCTCGGACGGCAGCCTGCCGCCTCCCTCCGGGCGATCGGGAATGCGGCCGGCGGAAATAAAGCCGATGTTGCCCTCGACGTCGGCATAAAAGACGTTCTGCTGCGGAGCGACGGCTTCCGCCGCCGTCCTGCGGAAAGCCTCAGGATCGCCGCTGCGTGCCAGACCAAACAGCGCATCCGGCGTTCGGTCGTCATCCCCGAGCCAGGTGGCGGCGAGGCTCAGCACCACCTCTGCGCCGGCGGGCGCCCCGGCTCGTGCCGCGTCGTCCGGCAGCCCCGCAAGGTCCGAGATTACCGGCCCGTGACGCGTTTCCCGAATGAGCAGCAGTTCAGGCTGGTGGTCGTGAACCGCGATTGTTTCCTCATGGGCGGCAAACGGTTCGGATCCGCCCGGCGTCAGGTACTTGCCCGGCTGCTGCGGATCGACGCGTTCGACAAACACGTCCTCGACATCGATGTCGGAGCTGGTGATGCCCCAGGCGATGCGGTCGTTGCAGCCGAGAACCATTGCCGGAAAGCCGGGGGCCGACGCGCCGGCAAGCGTCCCCTCCGGAGTGACCAGGTGCGCCAGATACCAGGTAGAGGGCAGCGCAAAAGCCAGATGCGGATCGTTGGCGAGGATCGGGGCACCGGACTCGGTCTGGGCCCCGGATACCACCCAGGCATTGGAAGCGCCGCGCGGTGCTCCGGGGCGCTCGGGCATGGCAGCAAGCGTGCCGGCGAGCACGCGATCGTCAACGAGGCCCTCAAGATCTGCTTCCGGGGGAATGGTCGTCGGGCCCGCGGACTCATCCGGCCACAGGTCGGCGAGCTGTGATGCCGACAACCGGTGCGCCAGGCGCGCGCGAAGGAGTTCATCGCGCCTGTCAACCGAGAGCCGCATTGCCATCAACTTCAACCAGACCAGCGAATCGGCGGGCGTCCACGGCTCGGGTGTGATTCTGAGCAGCAGGAAATCCGGCGGCAGCGGACCATCGTGCAACGTGAGCCATGCATTGACGCCGCGCGCATAGGCATCGAGCAGGCCGCGAACACGCTCAGACAGGAGCGGGTACTGCCGTTGCGCCCGGCGATAAAGCCCCAGCGTGCGCATCCAGCGATCTGATGGCAACGCCGCGGGCCCCACCACTTCGGCCAGCCGGCCGGCTCCCAGGCGCCGCGTCATTTCCATCTGCGCCATCCGATCCTCGGCATGGACCCAACCGAGCGCCGCCACCGCGTCGGCTTCCGACTTGGCAAAGATGTGCGGCACGCTCCGGTCGTCGCGGATGACTTCCACCGGACCGCCGAGGCCCGCCACGACTTTCCGCCCGACAGCGGGGGAAGCGGAGGAGGCAAGCCAGAAGCCGCCGGCAACCAGTCCTGCGGCGATCATCAGCACGATAACGAGTATCCATCGTGACCAGCGTGGCATGAGCTTCTTTTGCCGCAGGTGTTTCCCTCTCCGCAAGGCAGGCACGGCCTTCTGCGACGTTTCCGCCAGTAACTGTAGCTTGGCAACGCGGCGGGGAGCCCGTCATTATGCCGTGCGCCCGAGGGAGGGTCCCGATCGTCGCAGACCAAAAGGAAGCCTTTTCACGATGGCAATGACGGAGAACAGCATTCTCAGCCTCGGTGCGCACGGCTTTCATCGTATCGTTTACAGCGAGTGGGGCTCCCCTGCCGCGGGGCGGACCGTGGTGTGCGTTCACGGGCTGACGCGCAACGGCCATGACTTTGACTCCCTGGCGCAAAGGCTGCAGCCGGATTTTCGTATTGCCTGCCCTGACTTGCCCGGGCGCGGGCGGAGCAACTGGCTGACAGTACCGACCGAATACGGACCGCCCGTGTATCTGACCGACATGGCAGCCTTGATCGCCCGGCTCGGCGTGGAAGAGGTGGACTGGGTGGGGACGTCGCTGGGAGGGCTGCTCGGCATGATGCTGGCGGCCCAGCCCAACAACCCCATCAGACGCCTCGTACTGAACGACATCGGGGCATTCATCGGCATGGAGGCCCTGGAGCGAATCGCAGGATATGTGGGCGCCGACCCCCTGTTCGCCGACCTCGACGCTCTGGAGGCCTATCTGCGAGAGGTAAACGCGCCGTTCGGACCGCTGAGCGACGACCAGTGGCGGCATATCGCCACCCATAGCGCGCGCCCCGATCCGGCGGGCGCAGGTCTCCGGCTGCACTATGATCCCGGTCTGGCGGCGCCGTTCAAAGAAGGGTTTGGGGCAGACGTGGAACTCTGGCCGGTCTGGGATGCCATCACCTGCCCGGTGCTGATCGTGCGAGGCGGCAACTCCGACATCCTGACGCACGAGACGGCGCAGACCATGCTGACGCGCGGCCCAGGAGCCGAATTGATTGAATTCCCTGGCGTCGGTCACGCACCGATGCTGATGGATCCCGCGCAGATTGATGTGGTGCGCGCCTTTTTGCTGCGCTGATCGCGCCGGTCTGCCGCACTGATCGCACTGCCGCTCAGGTTCCGTTAACCGGCGTAGGTTAGAAAAGCAGCGGGCCAGCAGCAGCGGCGGAAAAGCAGATGAGCATGAATTTGACGGCAGGATCGGCGACGCCGAAAGTGGCCGCCCAATCGGCGGGCGGAACCGTCGTCGGCGACGAAGGCGAAATCTTCGTGACTTTCACCGTGCTTGATCAGTGTTTCGGCGTGCCGGTGTCCCGTGTTCAGGACATCCTCATGCCCGACCGCATCGCGCCGGTGCCGCTCGCCCCCCGCGCCGTTCGCGGCGCCATCAACCTGCGGGGCCGCATCGTGACCGTTATCGATGTCCGCTCCCGCCTCGGATTGCCGGCCAGAGACGACGCGGAGCGCGGCGTCGCCCATCGGACGATGGGCGTCACCGTCGAACATCGCGGCGAATTCTATACCCTGCTCGTCGACCGCGTCGGCGACATCGCTCAACTGCCGCCGCAGCGGTGGGAAGATAAGCCATCGACGCTGGACCCGGCCTGGCGGGACATGACGAGCGGCGTGTTTCGCCTGGAGGAGGGGCTGATGGTGGTGCTCGACGTGGATCGTTTGCTCGATCTCTCCTGAGCCGCGCGAACGGTCCAGCAGGTCAGGGGCGCCGGAGCGACCGGGCGACCTCGATCGCAGCATAGGTCAGAATACCCGACGCCCCTGCCCGCTTGCAGGAGATCAGCGTCTCCAGGAACGCTGCCTCACCGTCGAGCCAGCCGTTGGCGATGGCCGCCTTAAGCATCGCATACTCGCCGCTGACCTGATAAGCGAACGTGGGCACCCCGAAGGTCTGCGAAACGGCGCGCAGCACGTCGAGATACGGCAGCCCCGGCTTGACGATAATCATGTCGGCGCCTTCGGCAATATCGAGCGCCACTTCGCGAATGGCCTCCGCCCCATTCGCGGGGTCCATCTGGTAGCCCTTCTTGTCGCCCTTGAGGTTTGCTCCTGACCCGACGGCGTCGCGGAATGGGCCGTAAAACGCCGACGCATATTTGGCGGCATAGGACATGATTTGGACCTCGGCGTACCCCGCCGAATCGAGGGCATCGCGGATGGCGCCGACGCGTCCGTCCATCATGTCCGAAGGTGCCACGATATCGCACCCCGCCTGGGCCTGGACCACCGCCTGGCGACACAGCACGGCAACCGTCTCGTCATTGAGGACGTGCCCGTTATGCACCAGCCCGTCGTGCCCCTCGCTGTTGAACGGGTCCAGGGCCACATCGCAGATCACGCCGATCTCCGGGAAGGCGGCCTTGATCGCGCGGACCGCACGACAGATGAGATTGTCGGGGTTCAACGCCTCACCCGCATCCGGAGTCTTCAGCTCGGCGTCGATTGACGGGAATACGGCAATCGCCGGGATGCCGAGCGCCAGCGCCTCTTCGACCGCCTTCACCAGCAGATCGACGGACAGCCGGTCGACCCCCGGCATCGAGGCGACCGGCTCGCGGCGACGTTCACC
>DAIQPV010000154.1:0-7439 GCA_036787145.1 Rhodospirillales bacterium | reverse complement strand
TGGCGGTCGTCATCAACGAATTCGGTGATCTCGGTGTCGACCGCGAGCTGTTGCTCGGATGCGGAATCGCCGGTTGCGACGAGGGCGACCTCATCGAGCTGCCCAACGGCTGCATCTGCTGCACCGTCGCCGACGCCTTCCTGCCGACAATGGAGCGGCTGCTCAATCGCGAACAGCCTCCTGAGCACATCATCATCGAGACCTCCGGGCTGGCGTTGCCAAAGCCCCTGGTCAAGGCGTTCCAATGGCCGGACGTCGTCGCGCGGACCACGGTCGATGGCGTCATCACCGTGATCGACGCGCCGGCCGTGGCCGCCGGCCGCTTCGCCGCCGACCCCGAGGCGGTGCAGGCGGAAAGGGCGGCGGATCCGGCCGTTTTACACGAGCAGCCATTGCAGGAGCTGTTCGAAGATCAGCTCGCGTGCGCCGACCTGATCGTTTTGAACAAGATCGACGGACTGGACGATCGCGCGCTGGGCGCGGTGAGTGCCGAACTGGCCTCGCGTTTGCGGCCCGAGGTTAAGGTGGTGATGACGGTTCGCGGCACGCTGGATCCCCTCGTCGCGCTCGGCATTCAAGCGGCGACGGAAGAGTCGATCGACGGCCGCTGGTCGCATCACGACGACGAGGAAGACCACGATCACGATGAGTTCGTGAGCTTCGTGGCTGAACTCGGTCCGGAACCAGACCCGCAAGCCATCGAGCGACGGCTGCGCGCGGTCGTCGCGCAACATGACATCCTGCGCGTTAAGGGCTTTCTCGATGTTCCCGGCAAGGCGATGCGCCACGTCGTGCAATCGGTGGGCGGACGGATCGACCGCTATTTCGACCGGCCGTGGCAGGCTGACGAGGCGCGGGCGAGCCGCCTGGTGATCATCGGTCAGAAGGGCGTTAACGAGGCGGCGATCCGCGCTGCTCTGCAGGGCAATCGGGTCCCCTGACGTGCACCTGCTGGCGACCCGGCCGGGCTCGGTCGGCGACGGCGCCGCGGCCGTCGATCTCCAGCAGAGCCCTGGCGATATCGTCTTTCTCTCCACCGCCGACAGCGAAATCGCCTGCCTCGCCGCTGCCCGTGCCCGGCTGACGAATGATCCCCACATGCCGAGCATCAGGCTGGCCAGCCTGTTGCAGCTCGGGCACCCTTTGTCGGTCGATCTCTACGTCGAGAAGGTGCTGGCCCAGGCCCAGCTGGTGATCGTCCGCCTGCTCGGCGGCCGGAGCTACTGGAGCTATGGCCTCGATCAGGTCTGCGCTGCCTGCCGGCAGCAGGGGATACCCCTCGCCGTCCTCCCCGGAGACGACCAGCCGGATGCCGAGCTCGCTCAGCTTTCCACGGCACCCCATGAAGCCCAGCACCGGCTGTGGCGCTACCTCGCCGAAGGCGGCATCGATAATGCCGTCGAATTGTTGAAGTACTCCGCGTCTCTCCTCGGCGACGGCCGTTCGTGGGAAGAGCCGCGTCCGCTCCTTCACGCCGGTCCCTACAGCGCCGGCAAGCCAGGAGTCGGTTTCGCGGCTACGGCCGGGCGGCCGGACGCACCGGTCGCCGCGCTGGTCTTCTATCGCGCGCTGGTTCAGGCCGGCAATCTCGCCGTCGTCGACGCCCTCGTTGCGGGGCTCACCGCGGCTGGCCTCAATCCCCTGCCGGTGTGGGTGACCAGCCTGAAGGACCCCCTCTCCGCTGCCACACTGACGCGCCTGCTGGCGGACGCTCAACCGGACATCATTCTGAATGCGACCGGTTTCGCCGTCGGAACCCCCGGCGGCGCAGAGAACGGCCAAACAGGCCCCTTCGCCGCCTTCGACTGTCCCGTCCTGCAGGTCATCTTTGCCGGATCGGATGCTGCCTCCTGGCGGGACGGGCAGCAGGGGCTGCCGGCCCGCGACATCGCCATGAACGTGGCGCTGCCGGAGGTCGATGGACGCATCATCAGCCGCGCGGTGTCGTTCAAAGGGGTAGCGCGGCGCGATCCGCTGACCGAGACAGACATCGTCGCCTACGAGCCGGAGGCAAGCCGCGTCGCCTTTGTTGCGGAGCTTGCCGCCAACTGGGTGAAGCTGCGGCGGACGCCGCCCGCCGAGCGGCGGATCGCCATCATCCTTGCCAACTATCCCAACCGGGACGGGCGCCTCGGCAACGGAGTGGGGCTGGACACGCCGGCGAGCGCGGTAGCGGTGCTTCGGGTCCTGGGCGCCGCCGGCTATCGCGTCGAGGATATTCCGGAAGACGGCGATGCGCTCATCGCCCGGATCGCTGCCGGCCCGACCAACGATACGCGGGCCCTGGCCTCGCGGCGCCTGGACGAGACCTTCGCGCGCTCGGACTATGGCTTTTTCTTCTCCGGCCTGCCGCAAGCGGCCGCGGCGCGCGTGGGAGAACGCTGGGGGCCACCGGAGCGTGATCCGTTCTTTCTGCCGGGGGAACTCGATTGCGGCCGCTTCGCCGTTCCCGCCTTCCGCTGCGGAAATGTCGCGGTCTGCCTGCAGCCGGCGCGCGGCTACAACATCGATCCCGCATCGAGCTACCACGATCCGGACCTGCCGCCACCGCACGGCTACCTCGCGTTCCATGCGTGGGTGCGCGATGGCTTTCGGGCCCATGCCGTCGTTCACCTCGGCAAGCACGGCAACCTGGAGTGGCTCCCAGGTAAAGCGCTGGCCCTCTCGGCGGCCTGCTTTCCCGAAGCGGCGCTCGGCCCTCTTCCGAACCTTTATCCCTTCATCGTCAACGATCCGGGCGAGGGCACGCAGGCCAAGCGCCGCGCCCAGGCGGTGATCATCGATCACCTGACGCCGCCGCTGACGCGGGCCGAAAGCTATGGACCGCTGCGCGAACTCGAGCGGCTGATCGACGAATATGCCGAGGCTTCGGCGGTCGATCCCCGGCGACTCCGCCTGCTGGCCGACGAGATTCTGTCGCTGAGCCGGGTTGCCGGTATCGACCTCGACTGCGGCATCGCTGCCGACGAGAGCACGGACGATGCCCTGGTCAAGCTCGACCGCTACCTTTGCGAACTCAAGGAAATGCAGATCCGCGACGGGCTGCATGTGTTCGGATCCTCACCGACGGGCACGCAGTTGCGTGACCTGCTCGTGGCGCTGTCCCGCACGGCGCGCGGCGCGAAACCAGGAGATGCCTCGCTGCTGCGGGCACTGGCGGGAGACCTCGATCTCGAATTCGATCCTCTCTCGGTCGATTTTGCGATGCCCTGGGAGGGTCTCCGCCCGGCCGTTCTGGCCGGCGGGCAACCCTGGCGAACGGCGGGAGATACGGTGGAGCGGCTGGAAGATCTCGCCGCAGCGCTGATCGACGGCAGGCGCACCTGCGCCCAACAGTGGACTGCTACGCGGAGCGTCCTCGATCGGATCGAGAGCGGGCTGAGGCCCGCGGTCGCCGCCTGCGGCGATGCGGAGATGCGCGGGCTTCTGGCGGGGCTGGATGGCCGCTTCGTCGCTCCCGGTCCCTCGGGTGCGCCGACCCGTGGCCGCCCCGACGTGCTGCCGACCGGCCGCAATTTCTATTCGGTGGATACCCGCACGTTGCCGACACCGGCGGCCTGGACACTCGGCTGGAAGTCCGCTGCCCTCCTGGTCCAGAGACACCTGCAGGAGCATGGCGACTGGCCCCGTCGCCTCGCCGTCACCGCGTGGGGGACCAGCAACATGCGGACCGGAGGGGATGACATCGCCCAAGCGCTGGCGCTGATGGGTGTGCGGCCGACCTGGGATCAGGGCTCGCATCGGGTCACCGGCTTCGAAGTTCTGCCGGCGACGGTGCTCGACCGGCCTCGCGTCGATGTGACGCTGCGCATTTCCGGGTTCTTCCGCGACGCGTTCCCCAATCTGGTGGATCTGTTCGACTCCGCCGTTCGCGCCGTCGCCGACCTCGACGAATCCGACGAAGAAAATCCGCTGATCGGCAAGGCCCGGGACGATGAAGCGGCGCTGCTCGCGTCCGGCGCCGAGCCCGCGGAGGCCCGGAGGCTGGCCAGGTGCCGTGTTTTCGGCTCGAAGCCGGGCGCCTACGGGGCCGGCTTGCAGGCCCTGATCGACGAGCGCGGCTGGCAGACCGATGCGGACCTGGCCCGCGCCTATGTCGCCTGGGGAGGATACGCCTACGGCGGCGGATTGCGCGGAAAGGCCGCCCACGGCCTGTTCGAGCGCCGCCTGGCTTCGGTCGAAGGCGTGGTGCAGAACCAGGACAACCGCGAGCACGACATCCTTGATTCCGACGACTACTACCAGTTCGAAGGCGGAATGACGGCGGCCGTACGGCTGCTATCCGGTGAGCAGCCCGCGGTCTGGCACGCCGATCACTCCCGCCCCGAAAACCCGGTGATCCGGACGCTCGCCGAGGAGGTCGGCCGGGTGGTCCGCGCCCGCGTCGTCAATCCCAAGTGGATCGCGGGCGCCATGCGCCACGGTTACAAGGGCGGCTTCGAGATGGCGGCGACGGTGGACTATCTATTTGCTTTCGCCGCCACCGCCCGGTGCGTCGGCGATCATCACTTCGATGCCGTTTATGAGGCCTACGTTGCCGATGACGACGTACGCGGCTTCCTGGAAGAAAAGAATCCGGCGGCGCTGCGGGAGATGAGTGAGCGGCTGCTGGAAGCCCAGGAGCGCCAGCTTTGGCGGCCCCGTTCCAACGGCGCTTACGAAAGACTGCGTGAGCTCGCCGGCGGCAAGTGAAGGCGGAGAGGCGACAGGATGCTGCTACGCGAACAAGCCCACCAGGTCGATTTCCATATCTTCCAGAGCGACCGGCCGAACGACGCCGGGCGCCGTCGTGCGCTCGATCTTCGAGAAACCGCTGATCGCCGGCGCACGATGGATAACAAGAGCAGCGGAGTTCGTGTCGATCAGCCACACCTCCGGAATTCCGCAGCGGGCATACATTGGAATCTTGACGCCCTGGTCATAGCGCAACGAGGTGTCTGCCACCTCGACCAGCAGCAGGACATCCTCGGGGCGGGGATGCCTGAGCCGATAAATCTCGCGCCGGGGCCGCAGAACAGCAACATCCGGCTGGACCTCGGTCATCTGGTCGAGAATCACCGGGTTCTGGCACCAGACGAGGGCGCGCGCGCCGGCCGCTGGCACCAGGCGGCTGATCAGCTCACTGACCATCATCGCATGCACGGTGCCGATCGGGGTCATATCGAGAATCTGTCCTTCGACCAGTTCGACCCGCGGCTCGTGGCCGAGCACCCCAATCTCGCCCACCCGATGGTAATCGGCGACGCTCAGCCGGTGGCGACGCTGGTCAATGTTGGCTCTTGCGGACATGAGGATGCTCTCCTTCACCGCGACAGCTTAGCTGATCGTGCCACCGCGTTCAAAGCGGGGGACGGTCATGCTTGCCCCCAAGAGAGGAAGGAAACGCTCCGATGACCGACGATAATCCCGTGCCTCTCGACGAAGCGGACGTGCGCCGGCATGCGGAGAAGATGGCGAAGAAGAAGGCGGTGCGTGACCGCATCGTCGCCGGCAAGACCGAGGAGCGCGGTCTCCTCGTTGTGCACACCGGCAAGGGCAAGGGCAAGACGACGGCCGCCATGGGCATGGCCATGCGCTGCGTCGGTCACGGCATGAAGGTCGGCATCGTGCAATTCGTCAAAGGAGTCTGGGACACGGGCGAGCGCCGCGTCCTGGCGGCCTTCCCGGACCTGTGCGTGATGCGGGCAATGGGCGAAGGCTTCACCTGGGACACGCAGGACCTGCAGCGCGACGTCCATGCGGCGCGCAAGGCGTTCGAAATGGCGAAGGAGATGATCGCTGATTCGTCGTTTCGGATGGTCATCCTTGACGAAATGAACATCGTGCTGCGTTACGGCTACCTCCCGATCGAGGAGGTGCTGCAGGTGCTGCGTGATAAACCTCACGATCTGCACGTTGTGATCACGGGTCGTAATGCCAAGGAAGAATTGATCGAAGCGGCCGATCTGGTGACCGAGATGACGCAGGTCAAGCACCCCTTCCGGTCCGGCGTGAAGGCACAGCCGGGCGTGGAATTCTAGTGAGCCTTGCACACGCCGGCTCGGGGTGATTCCCTGGTGTCGCCAGGGCAAGAGGGTATTCGGACGCCATGAGAACCGTATTTCGCTTCGCCATATTGATCCTCGTGATTGCCGGCCTCTCGGGCTGCGCGGCCGGCGCTCCCCGTGACATCCAGGCAGAAGCCCTGGTCGCCCAATCGACGGCGACCGTGGAACTGTTCAAGTCCCGGCAGAAGGATTCCACACAGCTGTTCACCGCCGCACTGCGCGACGCCAGGGGCATCATGATCTTCCCGGACGTCTTCGAGATGGCGGTGGGCGTCGGCGGGCAAGGCGGCTCGGGCGTGATGCTCAGTCGCGAAGCCAGCGGAGCCTGGGGCTATCCCGCCTTCTTCCGGCTCTCGGGCGGCAGCCTCGGGGTGCAGCTTGGCGCGCAGTCGACCGAGGTGATCTTCCTGTTGATGACCGACGAGGCGGTGCGCAAGGTGATTGAATCGCCCTCGCAGTTCAGTATCGGCGCGCAGGCAACCTTTGGCGAGATCGGCGGCGGTGGATCCAGCGCCACCAACATCAAGGGGGCCGACATCGTCGGCTTTACCAAGGGAGCCGGCATTTTTGTCGGCGCCGCGCTGGGCAGCGCCTATGTCAGTTCGTTGCAGGCACTGAACCAGGCCTATTACCGCAACGCCGCGGCGACGCCCCAGGCGATCATCATCGATCACCAGGTCAGCAATCCGGACGCGGACAGACTGCGCCAGGCTCTCCTGGTCCAGTGAGCGCCTGCGGCGGCAAAATGTGAGCACGGGAGGGAGTTCGAGCGGCCGGGCGCTGATGCTGCAGGGCACCGGCTCCGATGTCGGCAAGTCCCTTATCGTGGCGGGGTTGGCCCGAGCCTATTTGCGACGCGGGCTAAGCGTGCGCCCCTTCAAGCCGCAGAACATGTCCAACAACGCGGCGGTGACGGCCGACGGCGGCGAGATCGGTCGCGCCCAGGCACTCCAGGCGCGGGCCTGCGGGATACCGCCGGTCACAGACATGAACCCAGTGCTTTTGAAGCCGCAATCCGAAATCGGCGCGCAAGTGGTGGTGCAGGGACGGATTTTTGGCACCGCTAAGGCCCGCGACTATCAGGCGCTGAAGCCCCGGCTGCTTCCGCTTGTCCTCGAAAGCTTCGCCAGACTGGCGCGCGGCTGCGATCTCGTGCTTGTGGAAGGGGCCGGCAGCCCCGCGGAAGTCAACCTGCGCGCAGGCGACATCGCCAACATGGGCTTTGCCGACGCCGCGGACGTACCTGTCGTGCTCGTCGCCGATATCGATCGGGGGGGCGTGATCGCAAGTCTCGTCGGGACGTGCGCCGTCCTTCAGCCTCACGAGCGCGCGCGGCTCAAGGGTTATCTCATCAACAAGTTTCGCGGCGACGTCAGCCTGTTCGACGATGGG
>DAIQPV010000153.1:0-7491 GCA_036787145.1 Rhodospirillales bacterium | reverse complement strand
ATGGAAGGTGTATCAGATCAAGCAAAACGACGACGTCCCTGGGAGCCGGTTCATGACGTTTCGCCATCTCCTTGTTCACCTTGATAAGAGCGAAGCTTCCGCGGCTCGCGCCGATGTGGCCATCACGCTGGCGCAGCGTTTTCAGGCGAAATTGACCGCGCTCTACGCCGTGTGCGACCCCGACGTGCCCGGTCTCGCCTCGAAAAACCGGTACGTGTTCGTAGAGCGGGAGGCCGGCAAGGCGGAAGCCGCCTTCCGCCTTCATGCCGCAAATCGCGGACTTGACGTTGACTGGCAGGCGGACATCTGCGCCAACGACGTACAGGTCAGCCGGTCCGTCGTCCTGCGCACGCGGGAAGTGGACCTTGTGGTCCTCGGGCAATTGGATCACGGCGCGGCTGATGGAACGGTCCCGGAAGCGCTGGTCGATCAGACGGTCGTGTATTCCGGCCGGCCCGTTCTCGTGGTCCCCCACAGCGGCCACTTCGAAAAACTCGGCCACAGGGTCGTCGTGGCCTGGAACGCCAGCCGCGAAGCGAGCCGCGCCCTCCACGATGCTCTCCCCTTACTGGCGCAGGCCGAGGAGGTGACGGTTCTGGCGATGATGCCAGCCACAACGGGCACCAAACCTGCAGCGCCCGTAAACACCGACGCGCTGATAGCCCACCTAGCCGAGCACGGCATTTCCGCGGCACCTGATCGACTGGTGTTCGACTCGTCGACCATCCACCTGGGCGAACGCCTGCTCTCCTACCTCGCGGAAAGCAGCGCCGACCTTCTGGTCATGGGAGCGGCCGGGCAGCAGACCGGGCGAGCGGCCGCCAAACGAAGCCTGACCAAGCAGATCTTGACGCAAATGACGGTCCCCGTCCTCACCTCTTACTGACCTGGCGGCTTCGTTACCCTTCCCGCTGTCCCGCGACCCTTTCCAGCGTGGCGGTCAGTTCCCTGGGCGGCTCGCCTTCGCGAAGACGCGTAAAATGCAGGGACATCCGGTCCCCTTCCACAGTCCTCTGGTAAATCTGCAGGTCGTAACCGCCGTCGTCCAGGATCTGAAGCGAATAAAGCGTGAGAACCGGACCCGCGACCCTGCACCACACGTAGGGGTCACCTTTCAGCGGATCCAACGGCACCTGATGGCCGAACATATCCGTGCGCATGGTCGAGCGGAAGATATTGGGACGCTGTGTTTTCTCGAAGCCGATGGAGTAGGTCTTGCGCTTGACCTCACCGTCGGTTTGGCGGGTCACCGTCGTCCACTCGACGCGAAAGCGTTCGCCGTCTGGTTGAATGACGACGGTGAGGTCGCGGCTCGTCGTGTCGCCGTCATCCCCAGCCATCGTCCGGCCTTCGAACCGTCCGAAGAACGGCTCGATCGCGGCCGGCGGTGAAGCCAGGGCATTCCCCAAGCTTGCTGCGAACAAGATAACCGATACAAGCAGGCCTAATCGACCTACTTGCGCCATCACGAACGGCCGCTCCACGAAGGCCGTGTGCGCTTGGCCGGCTTTTTGACTTCCGAGGTCTTTCTACCGAGACCAATCTTCTTCGCGAACTCAGAGCGCCTGGCGGCATAACTCGGCGCAACCATAGGATAATCTGCCGGAAGACCCCATTTCTCCCGATAGTCCTTCGGCGACATATTATAGGTTGTACGCAAGTGACGCTTCAGCATTTTGAGTTTTTTACCGTCTTCCAGGCAAACGATATAATCGGGCGTCACCGATCGGCGGATCGACACAGGAGGCTTGGGAGGCTCGATGCTGACTTCTGGCGCACCACTTTCAAGTCCGCCGAGGGTGGAAACAACTGAGCGAATCAACTCCGGCAATTGGCTTGTAGATACCGAATTTGCCCCGACATAAGCGGCAACAATTTCCGCCGCCAATCGGCGGATGTTCTGACTCGTCTGGTTCTCTGCGCTGTGGTCGATCATGCTGGCAGCTCTTCTTCAAGGATATTGAGATCGGGAGACATCATAGTATGCAAATTAGCCTGCTGCACATAAGAAGTATCGCTGATGCGCTGTTTGTACAAGAGAAATCGACTTTATTAAGTCACGCTTACAAGCTGCTGCAATAGGCGGTACCAAAAAAGCGCTTAAGGTTATAACCGATAGCAGCCAGCCCGCCGCTGCTCAACATTTTAAGGCGCAATCGCTCTTGTCTTGGTGCAAGCGAGGCATGCAGATGGGCAAGACCAGGCGCGGGGCGGCGCCGCTGTTCAAGCAACGAAAAAACCTTGAGCGTTGTTTGAATTTCGGTAGCGACAACAAGCGGCCGACGGGCGCTCAATGCGGAGAAAAAATTCGCCTCCCAGCTGAAACACGCTGCCGGCTCTTCACCGAAAGAGAATTCCGCGTTGGTTGTTTGCCAGGCTTCTCTACGGAAGTGGGGTGCTCAAAATGGCAAGAGCTACTCCGTCACAATCTTAACCTGCTGCCCAGGCGCAAGTTTGGAGTCGGTATTCAACCCGTTGAGCACGAGAAAGGTTTCCAGGCGAGATTGGTCCCCCGCCATCCGGTCCGCCAGGCGCGCCGGCGTATCCCCCGCACCGACGGTGACCACATTGATCCGCCACGGTTTTGCAGCAGCCGCCTCTTGCGCCGAAAGCCTGTGAAAACTCAAGACCGTCTTTTGGAAGTCATTCTGGAACGTCTGCGCCACGTCCGGCGGAGCAATGAAGGCAAATCGCCAGATCCGGTCCGGGCCGCCGCGAATGGCGACCAGCCGGACGTCAACCACACCACTGCTCGTCCGCAGCCGGGCCGCGCCGGTCGCCGCGTCATGACCGTCGATGTCGAGCCGCTGAACTCCGGAAAGCCGGATATTGTTTGCCCAGGCCGCTGTAAGGTAAGTCTGCATATCGGGCACGCGCCGGGCAACTTCGGCGCGTTGCTCGGTATCAAAGACAATGACCGCTCCCCCCGGTCCGACGGCGGCGACCTGTTCGGACGCGTTCTTCAGCACAAACCCCTCCGGCACCTGAAAGGCAATCCGCAACTCCGGATGGATGAAGTCGCGCCCGCGCCGGAATCCCTGGTTCGGCGCATCGCCGAACAGCATGCCGTCGATGGCTTTCAGGTACCGGCCCTGATCCAGTTCTTCGCCTGGCACGCGCGTCGAACCTGCGAGCTGGGCTGCCTGCTGCACCCGATCGGCGGTGCGCGGGTGCGAAGCCATGATATCGAGCCGATCGGCCGCTGCACCGTCGCCGGTCAGCATCGCCTCGTGGCGGGTCCACGTGTCCAGCTTGCGAAAGAACGTCACCATCGCTTCGGGGTCGTAGCCGGCGCGGGTCATGTAGCGAATGCCGAGCCTGTCGGCTTCCATCTCCTGGTCGCGGGAATAGCTTTGCAGGTAGATCGCCGCCCCGCTCTGCAGGCCGCTTCCGGTCGCTTGCGTCAGCGAGGGAGGAAGACCGGCAACGGCTCCTAGGATGCTCAGAATCCCGATGCCGAGGTTGGCTGCGGTCGCGCTGCTGTAGCGCTGCGCCGCGTGACGCGCCGTGACGTGGCCGATCTCATGCCCCAGCACGCCGGCCAGTTCCGCTTCGTTGCTGGCGAGCGCCAGGAGCCCGCGGGTGACGTGAATATAGCCGCCGGGCAGCGCAAACGCGTTGATGTCGTCATCGTCCAGTACTGTGAAGGTGTATTGGACGTCCTGCACTTCGGCAAAACGCGCCAGGGATTGCCCCACCCGCGTGACGTACGCCGACAACTCCGCCTGGTTGTAGCTTCCGCCAAACTGCTGCACGAGCTTGGGATGCTCCGCGGCACCGACGCGCTTTTCGTCGGCGGGCGACATGAACGCGGTGAAACTGGACGCTCCGGTGGCCGGATTGGTGGTGCAGGCCGGCGTCGCGAGCACGACTGAGACGAACAGAAGCAGAGAAAGGATGGATCGCATGCCGAAATGATGGGGTGACCCACAGCGCGCCCGCAAGACCGGATCGGCAGCCCTCAGCCGCCATCGCGGTTCGCCACTCCGGCATCGTCGAATGTGGCCATGCCCATGTGGCAGGCAACCGCGGCCCGCACCAGCGCCACCGCCAGCGCGGCGCCCGATGCCTCACCCAGCCGCATGTCGAGGTCCAGCAGGGGGCGCTTACCAAGGCGGCGCAGCAGGAGACGATGACCAGGCTCCGCAGAAACGTGCGCCATCTGGCAATGATCGAGCGCTCCGCTCCTTGCCACCTCCAGCGACGCGGCCGCAGCCGAGCAGACGAAGCCATCGAGCAGAACCGGAATCCGGCGTAAGCGGGCCCCGATGACGGCGCCGGCGATCGCGGCCAGTTCGAAGCCGCCCAGTCGGCGCAACAGATCCAGCGCATCGGTTGTCTTGGAGAGGTGGAGACGTGCTCCGGCCGCGACCACGCGCCGCTTTTTCTCCAGCCGTTCCCCGGCGACGCCCGTGCCCGGCCCGGTCCAGGCGACGGCTCGTCCTCCGTAGAGAGCGTGCGCGAGCGCCGCCGCGGCGGCGGTGTTGCCGATCCCCATCTCGCCCAGGCAGAGGAGATCAATCCCCTCCTCCGCAGCATTCATCCCGCACGCGAACGCCTCCTCGAACTGGTCTTTGCCGAGCGACGGCCCCTTGGTGAAGTCCAGCGCCGGCTGGTCGATCGACAGCGGATAAGTTCGCAGCCGAACGTCGAAGCTCCGGCACAGTTGACTGACGGCCGCTCCTCCGGCTTCGAAGTTCTTCAGCATCTGCGCGGTCACTTCCGCCGGGTACGCCGAGACCCCCTGCTCGACGATTCCATGGTTGCCGGCGAAGACCACGGCTTCGACACGCTGAAGCCGCGGCGGATACCGTCGCTGCCAGCCCGCCAGCCACGTCACCAGGCCTTCCAGCCTTCCCAGCGCCCCCGCCGGCTTGGTCAGATGCTTATCTCGGTCACGGGCTTCTTCCATTTTCTGCGGATCGGCCTCGGGAAGGGTGTCCGGCAGGGGAGTGGTGCGCTTCATCGTGGCGAACTCTGGCTCATTGGGGTTGTTTCGGATCCGGTTTGCTTTCGGCGGCTCTTCTCCTATAACGCTGCCTGCCTAATGCAGGTGACCAGCCTGCTCAATGCAATTATTTGCCGAGCGGAAGGCATAGTGTGGCCACGTCCCTGAAGCATCCTGATGTGATTGATATTCCCGGCGCGATCTGCGGCTACTGGAGCGACCTGCGGTACGCGGTCGCTTTTCTGACGGTTCTGCCGGTGGCGCCTTCCTGCCCGCCAACCGATACTGAAATCGAAGCAGCGCAAGGCGTCGGCGACCGTTTGCAGCGCGCCACTGTTTTCTTTCCGCTGGTGGGTGCCGGTATTGGTCTCGTCGCCGGCCTGATGCTTCTCGGTGCCTTCGAGTTGGGATTGCAGCCGCTGACCTGCGCCCTGATCGGCCTTGCGAGCGCCGCTCTCCTGACGGGCGCCCTCCATGAGGACGGCCTCGCCGATTTTTTCGACGGACTGGGCGCGTCAGGTTCCACCGAAAAACGCCTCGCCGTCATGCGGGACAGCCGGATCGGTACGTTCGGGACCCTCGCGGTGGTCTTCGGCGTCGGCATTCGCGCCTCGATTCTCAGCGGCCTCTCCTCCGCGGACCTGGCGATGGCGGCATTGATCGCCGGCGGAGCGGCCTCCCGATCGATGCTGCCGATTGCGATGCGCTGGCAACGCCCGGCACGAACGCAGGGGCTTTCCGCCAACGCCGGCGCGCCCTCCTGGCCGCAGGTGATCGCGGCATGTGTCGTCGCGTTCACCATCGCGCTGGTGACGGTCGGACTCTGGGGCTCGCTGGCCATCGGCGTTGCCGCCGCTTTCGCCGTCCTGCTGATCGCCATGATTGCCCAAAAGGCGTTCGGAGGCCAAACGGGCGACGTGTTGGGCGCCATGCAAGTTGCGGCTGAAACAGCCGCGCTCGCAACCGTCGCGATGCTGGAATGACCGACGCGACCCGATGGTGGTGGGTGCGGCACGGGCCGGTGCCCGACGCGGAAGGCCGCCTCATGGGCCGCCTCGATGTGGACTGCGATTGCTCCAACGGACCGGCCATCAATGGCCTGGCAGGGTTGCTTCCGCGCCAGGCCGCTGCCGTCATCAGTCCCCTGCTGCGGACGCGGCAGACGCTGGCCGCCATTGCGGCGGCCGGGGGCACGTCTGCGGATCCGCTGATCGAGGCCGATTTCATCGAGCAGAGCTTCGGAGAATGGGAAGGGTCCGGCTGGGCGCAGATGCAGGCGCGCGACCCCGACTATTATGCACAATTCTGGACGGACCCGACGCGGAATGCCCCGCCGGGCGGGGAGAGCTTCGCGAGCCAGATCGAGCGCACCGCCGCGGGAATCGAACGACTTTCGGCGCGGTTTGCGGGGCGCGATATCGTCTGCATCAGTCACGGAGGGACCATCCGGGCCGCGTGCGCTCACGCACTTGGTCTTACCGAAGAAATCGCTATGGCAATCGTCATCGATAATCTGTCGGTGACGCGCCTCGACCGCATCGGCGCCGGGCTGCTGCGCGGCACCGGCGGCGTGTGGCGGGTGCATTACGTGAATGCACCGGCACACTGGACCCCCTGCTGAAGGCTATGGTACGGTCAGCCAGAGCTGTCGAGACAGGGAAGTCCGGTGCGTGGGCCCTAACCCGCAAGGCCGGCGCTGCCCCCGCAACTGTGAGCGGCGAGACTGCGGCAAAAAGCCTCATCCCAGATGAGGTTGCCACTGGCGTAATGCCGGGAAGGCGCCGCGGCCTGTGACCCCGAGCCAGGAGACCTCCTCGACGAGCCAGGCACCCTTGTCCTCGGAGGGAGGAGCGACGGCCTTGTCGACCGCTCATGCGTCTGCCAACCCGTCTGCTCTGGTGTCGCTGCCGCTCGTCACCCTTGTGCTCGGCGGCGCGCGGTCGGGCAAAAGCCTTTACGCCGAACAGATGATCGGGCAAGGCGGGCCGGGCCTCTATCTCGCCACCGCCGAGGCGGGCGACGCCGAAATGGTGGAGCGCATCCGCATGCATCGCGCCCGCCGCGGTCCCGGATGGGAGACGCTGGAAGAGCCCCTCGACCTGGCGGGAGCGATCGCACGATCCGTCCGCCCCGATCGGCCGATCCTGGTCGATTGCCTGACGCTCTGGCTGAGCAATCTCATGGGCGCAGACAGGGGCATCGATGCCGCCATCGGAGATCTGCTCGCGGTTGTTGAGCGCCCTGCCGGTGCGATCGTCCTGGTCAGCAACGAAGTCGGCTTCGGCATCGTGCCGGCAACCCCCCTCGGGCGGATTTTCCGGGACCAGGCCGGCCGTCTCAATCAGGCCGTCGCCGCCGTCGCAGCGCGCGTCGTCCTTGTCACCGCGGGCCTGCCGCTGGTCCTGAAAGACGCGGCGCCTCCGAAACAGACCCTCAGCGTGAAAGAACAGGCCTCGTGAAAATTCCCGCAACCGTCGTTACTGGCTTCCTTGGCGCCGGCAAGACCTCGCTCATTCGCCACCTCATTGCCAATGCCGGAGGCC
>DAIQPV010000152.1:0-7493 GCA_036787145.1 Rhodospirillales bacterium | reverse complement strand
CGCCTCGATCGAGAAGCTTCAATGAGGCCGCGGCATTACTGCCGCGGAAGATCGGGCTGCAGCGATCAATGCGCTTCAGAAGCAGAAGGCTTCAATGAGGCCGCGGCATTACTGCCGCGGAAGATGAACAGCCAGCACACCAGCATGCAGGCGCGGACGATGCTTCAATGAGGCCGCGGCATTACTGCCGCGGAAGATCGCTTGAGCGGCAGCAGGAACCGCATGTCCAGGCCATCGCTTCAATGAGGCCGCGGCATTACTGCCGCGGAAGATCGATTGCCGTACCGAATACCCATTCGCGGAATGCGGCGCTTCAATGAGGCCGCGGCATTACTGCCGCGGAAGATGGCAGCATCAACCCGGTGGGGGGCGGGTTCGCGCCGCTTCAATGAGGCCGCGGCATTACTGCCGCGGAAGATACCCGTGTATGTCGACAGGAAGAGCACTCTGGACCAGCGCTTCAATGAGGCCGCGGCATTACTGCCGCGGAAGATGACCGCTGAGTTCTTGCAGCTCAACAGTCTTGCCAACGGCTTCAATGAGGCCGCGGCATTACTGCCGCGGAAGATCGCTGTCCGGCGACCTCTGGTCGATACAAACTCTGCAGCTTCAATGAGGCCGCGGCATTACTGCCGCGGAAGATTGCCCGGACTTGTACCAGCGGGGGACCATGAAGGGGCTTCAATGAGGCCGCGGCATTACTGCCGCGGAAGATCTTGCCTCCCTTTCATTCGCAGTTTTCGTGCTTTGACGGCTTCAATGAGGCCGCGGCATTACTGCCGCGGAAGATGGCCTCAGCAGCCTCACGCAGGCGACGGCGGTGGTGCTTCAATGAGGCCGCGGCATTACTGCCGCGGAAGATATTCCCAACCGTGAGCGATATCGTCAACGCACTTACGCGCTTCAATGAGGCCGCGGCATTACTGCCGCGGAAGATGCCGCCGAGTACGTTCGTCTGATCGATCGTCATCCATACCGGCGCTTCAATGAGGCCGCGGCATTACTGCCGCGGAAGATGGGCGGCCCGTAAGCCGCTGAACCAGCAGGATTGGAGGGGTCGTTTGCGAGCGCTGCCGGGTCCGCTGGTCCGAGACTGCCGGCCGGTCTGCATCCGTTCTGTACACGATGTCCAAGATCGCCAGCGTTCTCAATATCTTGCATGCGCACGAGCGCTCCCCGGGTTTCCCGCGTCACCGCAGCGCTCGCGTGGCAACGGCGACCGATACCGCCAGCGCGACGGCCTTCAGACGATGATCGGCTGCCGCTGCATTGCCGCGAACACCTTGCCGAGGCTGTTTACCCGCAACTCGACTTTATCGGCGTGGCCGAGATCGAGCAATAACACATGATCGGCGTTATGATTGATCAACTCACTCAGCGCCGCCTGCAGCTCGACCTTGCTTTTTTTTGTCAGCCGGCATTGGAATACCGAGAGCTGCAGCCACTCGCCATAGCCATTCATCAGCTTGAAGACGCGTCGCCAGCGTCGCGGCTCGGCAATGTCGTATGTGATAATATAGAGGCGCTCCTCGTCGTTCATCGCCTCTGTGCCTCAGCGGGTGATAAACTGCGGGTACTCGGGAATTTCGCCCAGCAGCCAGCGGCCCAGCAGCCGCGCCTGCACCTCCAGCAGCCGGCGATAGCTGAGGCGGTAGCCGAAGAGCGGATGGGTGATCTCGTGCGACAGCCGTCGCTCGAAGGCGGCGATGAAGCGCTTGCGGCCGTCCGCCTTCAGCGCCGCCGCGGGGCCGGCTCGGGCGAAATCCGACGCCTGCACCTCGCCGTTGTTTATCGCCTGGATCACCGCCGACTCGGCGATCAGCGGACGGAACGGTTCCATCAGGTCGAGCGCCAGCGCCGGCCGGCCATAGCGCGGCTGATGATAGAAACCGCGATAGGGATCGAAGCCGACGGCCGACAGGGTCACCGTGAAGGTCCGCGTCAGCAGCGCGTAGGCGAACGACAGCAGCGCATTGACCGGATCGGTCGGCGGCCGGCGGTTGCGGGTTGCGAAGTCGAAGCCCGGCTCTTCACCCTCCCGCTTCAAGGCTCCGGCAAAATGGCGGAAGTAGACGGCGGCCCCCGAGCCCTCGATGCCAAGCAGCTCCGCAAGACCGCGGGCGCGCAGCGCATGCTCGGCCTGCCGCTTCAGGTCGTCGAGCATGGCAGGCGGCGGCTCGCCCTCGCGCCAGTTGCGACGCATCAGCGTCCGGCCGTTCTTCAGCTTCGCCGCCACCAGGCCGCGGGCAAGCGCCAGGCACTGCTGTGGATCGAAGCTGGCGCGGTACTGGGCGGTGCGGAGTTCGACGTTCTTATGCCCGGTGCCGGTGGTGTGGCCGAGGAACCAGCCGCCGTAGGAATGCCAGCTCACCGGGATCTCGCGGCGCATCAACTCGTGAACCACCGGCGTGGTGATCGAGATGTTGCCGAGCAGCACGAGCTGAGAGACGTCGATCAGCCGCGCCGTTGTCGGCGCCTGGTCCTCGACCTCGATCCTCAGCGTCTCCGCCTGCTTGCCGATCCGGGCGCGCTGCGCCTGCACGTAGAGCGGCAGGGCATCGTCGCGGCCGACGGCGAGCGGGCGGGGATTGAGCGTGCCGTGCTTCAGGTAGTTGACCTCGTCGGGCAGGCAGATGCCGACCAGCGAGCAGCGCGGGCACTTCGGGCTGTCCTCCAACGGCGGCGGCACCTGATGGCCGGCAGCAACCAGGCGCAGACCGGCGATCGCAGCACGGGTCTTCGCCCGCAGCTCGTCGTCGAACGGCACCCGCACCCGCTCCCGGCTCTCGCAGAAGTAGAGCACGGCCTCGTCGCAGCGGTAGCCCTGCTCTTCCAGGATCAGGCCCTGCACGCACACCTGCACCCGCTCGGGATCGTAAGCGCCGGCGGCGGCGTGCGGCCGCTTGCCGCGCTTGTAGTCGACGGGAACGACGGCGCCGTCGTCGGCCTCGATCAGGTCAACGCGCGCGATCAGGCCGAGCCGCTCCGAGGCGAGCGTCAGCGAGCGGGCGTGAATGCGATCGTCCTCGCCGAGATCGTCGGGAGAAGGCAGCTCGCCGGCAGGCTTCTCGATGCGCCGGTGGCGGAAGCGGCCCTCCTCGGTATCGGCGGACTCCGCCCACTCGCCCTGCACCCATTCGAGATAAGCCAGCCGCGGGCAATAGACATATTCATTGATCATCCGCGCCGGCAACAGCGGCAGATCGGCCGGCAACGGCGGCGCCGGTAACGGCAGCTCAGGCTGATCGTCAGGCATGGCGGCCCCCCTCCGTGGCGCGAGCACGCCCCCTGGCCGTGCTTTACGCGCAAACGCTCAACGGACGAGCATACTTGAATAGAGGAGCGGTGTCCTCTTCCCTCGTTCGGGTACTTTGTGTAGGGTTGGTCCTGCTGGCAGCGGGCTTGGGTCCCTGGCAGCACGCGGCCTGAGGGGGGTAGCAAGGTGGAGTCCGCAACGGGGGAGCGAGTGAGCGGCGCGCGGTTGTTCTCCGACAATTTCGAAAATCTGACGGGGAATCCGCCCTTCCGCTGGCAGCGGCGGCTGTTCGATCGCTTTGTCGCCGCCGATTTGCCGAGCGCACTGGACCTGCCGACCGGGCTCGGCAAGACCAGCGTCATGGCGATCTGGCTTTTGGCCCGAGCGCAAAATCCTCGCCTGCCGCGCCGGCTCATCTACGTGGTCGATCGCCGCGTCGTCGTGGATCAGGCGACAGCCGAAGCGGAAAAGCTTCGCGCCGCCCTGAAAACCTTGCAACTGGCGGAGACCGGCCCGCTCCTCCTGCCGAGAGGCGGCGACTTGCCGCTCAGCACGCTGCGGGGCAAGTTCGCCGACAACCGGGAATGGCTGCAGGACCCGGGCCAGCCGGCGATCATCGTCGGCACCGTCGATATGATTGGCTCGCGGCTGCTGTTCGAGGGCTATGGCGTGAGCCGGCGGATGCGTCCCTATCAGGCGGGGATGCTCGGCGCCGATACGCTGGTCGTCCTCGATGAGGCGCACCTCTGCCCGCCGTTCGAGGCGCTGCTGCGCGGCATCGCGGGTGAGGACAGCCTGAAGCCGCGCGGGGAGGAGCGCCGATCGATTATCCCCGGATTCCGCCTGCTGACCCTGTCGGCGACCGGCCGCACGGATGAGGGGGATGCGTTCCGGCTGGAGCCGGAGGACGCCGACCGGAACACGCAGCCAACCGTCTCCCAGCGCTATACCGCCGCGAAGCGGCTGTCTCTCCACGATCTCGAATCCGGTGCCGACCTCGCGAAGGCGCTGGCCGAGCGGGCCTGGGCGCTGGGCGAGGGCAACAGCCGTGTGCTGGTGTTCTGCGACAGCTACGAGGTGGCACTCAAGGTGGCGACGGACCTGCGTGGGCGCCTTGCCGCGACAGAGGACGAGATCGAGGTTCTCGTCGGCAAGCGGCGGGTGTTCGAACGCGAGCGATTGGTGGAGCGCTTGACGGGCCTGGGATTCATCCATCCGGCGAAGGGCGAACGCCCCGCCCGTGCGACGCCGGCCTTTTTGGTGGCAACCTCGGCGGGAGAAGTCGGCATCGATCTCGATGCCGACCACATGGTCTGCGATCTGGTTGCCTTCGAGCGGATGGTGCAGCGGCTGGGCCGGGTCAACCGCCGCGGCGGTGAAGGCCGTCTCGCCCGGATCGATGTTCTGTGCTTGCCGCAGGAGAAGCCGAATGCGGGCGGCAAGGACGACGAAAAGGCGCGCAAGGTGCAAGCGCGCGCCGCCCTGCTGGCGGCGGCGAAAGCGCTGCTGGAAGCTCTGCCGAAGGACGAAGGCGGCGGACACAACGCCAGTTCCAGCGCGCTGGCCGGACTGAAGACGCAGGTCGGGTCCGCGCGGATCGCGGCGGCGACGACGCCGGCGCCGCTGCACCCGGCGCTCGACCGCGCCGTCGTCGATGCCTGGTCGCTGACGTCGCTGCCCGAGCATCCGGGCCGGCCGGAGCCGCAGCCGTGGCTGCGCGGCTGGGTGGACGACGACGAGCCGCAGGTGCAGGTGGTCTGGCGGCGGTTCCTGCCGTGGCGGCGGGGGGAGCGAGCGCCGGTGCCCAGCGACGTCGAAGCCTTCTTCGCCGCCGCGCGGCCGCACCTGAGCGAGGTGCTGGAAGCGCCGGTTGACCGTGTCGTGGATATGCTGATCGCGCGCGCCAAGGCGGTGCTGACGTCGCGCAAGGCTGCGGCCGAGGACGGCGAGCGTGGCGCGCCGGCAACCCCCGAGACATCAGGGACGGCCGACGATGCAGAGGCCCCCGGAACACAAAAGGAGCCCGAAACACGCCAAGGCCTGCTGGTGCTGACGCCGGCCCGCGAGTTCAAGCGCCTGCAGCAGAGTCAGCGCGGTGCGCGTCGAGAAGCGGGCCTCGGCGCCTGGACGGTGCAAGAGCTGGCCGAGCTGCCACTGAAGGGAAAGTCGGCGGATCGCGACGCGCTTGCCAGGCTGCTGACCAACGCGACGGTCGTCGTCTCGGCGTCGCTGGGGGGACTCGATGACAACGGGCTGCTCTCGCCCGCTGCCGCTGGCCCGCCGACCACCGCCGATGCACCGGGACCCGAAGAGGACCGTTGGGCGCCGGGGTTCCGGGTGCAAATTGCCAATGCGGATGGAGTCAAAGCCAGGTCGGTCGACTGGCGGCCGGCGCTGCGCCTGCCGCTTGCGACCGATGACGAGGATGATCCGCAAATGCTCACTGTCCTCGTCTCCCGCGGGAGCAAAGGCGGGCGCGACGGCGACCCCGCGATCAGCCGGCGGGCCCAGGGGCTGGCTGAGCATGGCGACTGGGCGGCGGATGCGGCGGGCAAGATCGCCGATGCGCTAGGGCTCTCCGCTGCTTACCGGGCGATGCTGGTCGCTGCCGCCCGCGCGCATGACCGCGGCAAGGACCGGCCGCTGTGGCAGAATGCCATGGCCGGGCGGGAGCCCCCGCCGGCCGCCCCTACGCCAAGTCCACCGGCGCCGGCGATCCGGCGCGGCTGCGGATCGGCCCCCACACCTACCGGCACGAGTTCGGCTCGCTTCGCGATGCCGAGGCGGATGCGGCGGTGCTGGCTTCGGTGCCGGAGGAGTTGCGCGAACTGGCGTTGCACCTGATCACGGCGCACCATGGCTACGCGCGACCGCTGATCGCGCCGGTCGATCCGGCGGCGCCGGCCGAGGGCGCGGCACGGGCGGCTGCCGCGGCGCTGCGCTTCGCCCGGCTGCAGCGCGACTGGGGGCCGTGGGGCCTCGCCTGGTGGGAGGCGCTGCTGCGCGCCGCCGACTGGGCGGCGTCCGCCCAGAACGACAAGGCTGGCGAACGGGAGGAGGCGATACCCGCGGCCGCGTTCGTGCAAGCGAAGGAGCCCGCCTGATGGGCCGCTCCACGATTCCCGTCGATCTGCGCAACCCCGGCCAGGTCTTGGCCTGCCTCGGCTTCCTGGAGGCCGCCGACCTCCTCTGCGGCCCCGCCGAAGGCGGCTTCGATTGGACCGGGGACGAGGTCTTCGTGCTCGAGGCCGAGGGAGCGGAAAACCCGGTGGAGGCGGTGCTGAGCTTCCTGTTCGAGGCCGAGGCCCGTGCTGTGGCGCCAATCGGTAGCGCGCTTCGGGCAAAGGAACCGGGGGTGCCGACCGACTTACGGGAAGATCATTGCTATCCCTGCGCCGAGCCGGCAACTCCAAGCGCGTTGCCAGCCATCCTCGTCGGACCCAAGGGACAACCGTTGCGGTTGGAACATTGGGCCGACGGCACGCGGCAGCGCGACGCGGTCAAGTTCTGGGCGGGCATGGGCGGGTATTCGGGGGCGGCGCTGACCCGCGACCTCTTGGGACAGCTCGCTGTGTGCCCGGCTGCGGTGCGCGCGCAAGCCGCAATTGCCCCGTTCGAACTCTCTGCCCGACAGTCGAGCTCGTTCCGGTTCGATAGCCGTGGGAGCTATGTGCCGCTCGATCTCGGCTTTTCGCTGAATCAACACAGCGCCATGCAGGTGGCCGGCTATCCGCTGGTCGAACTCCTCGCAGCACTCGGCCTGCAGAACGCCCGGCCGCAGATGATCGACAAGCTTCGCTACGAGTACGGCGTCTGGGAGACGACTCTGCCCATCCAACTCGCCCGCGCCTGTCTGGGCGCACCGAATTCGGGAGTTTCTGTTCGTCGGTTTGTCATGCACCTCGGCTGGCCCGGCAAGGAGGGCCAAGCGCGATGCATCCTGTTTGCTGAGGAGCTCATCAGCCATGCCTGACAGCACGCCTGCCGCCGTCTCTGACCAACTGGTCGACTTCTGGGCTGACGATCCGAACGGCCCGGTGGCCCTGCACCTGAAGCAGAAGCTACTGCCGGTCGAGGGCGAGAGAGCGGTGATCTTTCCGCCGACCTATGCTGGAAACGGAGAGTCTGTCTACAACATCGACGAGCTGTCGGACGGCTCCAAAGTGGTGACGATCGACAGTGCCGGCTCCCAGGCCAACCGCCTGGAGCCGATCTTCAAGGCCGACGGGAACGCAGC
>DAIQPV010000151.1:2804-7519 GCA_036787145.1 Rhodospirillales bacterium | reverse complement strand
CGGCGAGCTCCTTGCCCTCCAGCCCCTTGGTCACCGCGGCGTAGGGGTAGACCTTGGTCAGGCCGAGGAGCCGGGCGCGCCGCGCGACGAACTCCACCACCGACATGTCGTCGATGACCGGATTGGTGTTGGGCAGACAGACCATCGAGGTAATGCCGCCGGCGGTGGCGGCGCGCCCCCCCGATGCGAGTGTCCCTTTGTGCTCCTCCCCCGGCTCGCGCAGTTGAACGCGGATGTCGACGAGCCCCGGCGCCAGACACTGACCCTCGCAGTCGACGACCCCGGCACCCTCGGGAACGGAGCCGGGCCTGACGTGCCGGCCATAATCGACGATCGTCTCGCCCCCGGTTAACAGCCCGCCCACCTCGTCCAGGTTCGAGGCAGGGTCGAGCAGCCGGGCGTTGAGATAGGCGACCTGCGCCTCGTCCGCAGCGGTCCTCGTCGTCATCGCGAACGTCTTCTCCGTCGTCGTGGCTCTGGCGGGATTCTCAGATATTGGGCGCGTCGGAATCGCAATTGTCGCGCATCAGCAGCTCGAGACACGCCATGCGCACCGCGACCCCCATCTCGACCTGCTCGCGGATCACGCTGCGGCCGTAGTCATCGGCAACCAGCGAGTCGATCTCAACGCCCCGGTTCATCGGTCCCGGGTGCATGATCAGGGCGTCGGCGTTCGCCTCGCTCAGCTTTTCGTAGTCCAGGCCAAAGAAATGGAAATATTCGCGAATGGAGGGAATGTAGTTTCCCTGCATCCTCTCGGTCTGGAGGCGCAGCATCATGACGATGTCGCAGCCGGCGAGCCCTTGCCGCATGTCGTGGTAGACCTCCACGCCCAGGTGCTCGACCGAGCGCGGCAATAAGGTGCGCGGCGCCACCACCCGGACGCGCGCCCCCATGATGTTCAGCAGGTGAATGTTCGAGCGGGCAACCCGGGAATGCAGAATGTCGCCGCAGATGGCGACCTTGAGTCCGTCCAGGTGGCCCTTGCGTCTGCGGATCGTGAGCGCATCGAGGAGCGCCTGGGTCGGGTGCTCGTGGCTGCCGTCTCCGGCATTGATGACGGCGCAGTTGACCTTCTCGGACAGAAGCTTGACCGCTCCCGACTCCGGGTGGCGGACCACCAGAACGTCCGGGTGCATGGCGTTCAGCGTCATCGCGGTGTCGATGACCGTTTCGCCCTTGCGCACGGACGAGGTGGAGACGGACATGTTGATCAAGTCGGCCCCCAGCCGCTTGCCGGCGAGCTCGAAAGAGGTCCGCGTGCGCGTCGACGCCTCGAAGAACAGATTGATGATCGTCCGCCCGCGTAACAGCGATTGCTTCTTGTCGGCGCGGCGGTTCTGTTCGACGTAGGACTCGGACCGGTTGAGCAGCAGGGTGATTTCCGGCGGCACCAATCCCTCGATGCCCAGCAGATGGCGGTGCCGGAAGATGAGGGAACGCTCGCTGTCATCCATGACGCCGGACTTTAGGCCGCGTCCCGGAGAGGTGCAAGCAAGAGGCCGGCCCGCCGAAAGCTGCACAAGCGTTGAGCCAGGGTCATGCAAACAATCCCAGGAGGCGTCCCGCGGCCCGCCGCGTTCGAGCGGTGGCCGCGCTCCAGATGGTGTTAGTCGATGTCCGATGCGGCGGCGAATCGCAGGGCATCCAGGGCGCCCTGAAGGATCCACGCCGCCGCGGCACGGTCAACGACCTGCTTGCGACGTTTGCGGCTCAGGTCGGCTTCGGCGATCAGGGTGCGTTCAACCGCCGCTGTCGACAGCCGTTCGTCCCAGAACGCCGCCGGAAGCGGGATCGCCCGCGTCAGGTCACGGACGAACTGGCGAACCGACTGGCAACGCGGACCTTCGCTGCCGTCCATCTGCACCGGCAGGCCGACAATGAAGCCGCCGGCCTGCAGTTCCCCGGTCAAAGCCGCAAGCGCCTGAAGATCGGCTGCCAGCCGGCGGCGGATCACCGTGCGCACCGGTGTCGCCACCGTCCACGTTGCGTCCGACGTGGCCACGCCGATGGCGCGGGTTCCAAGGTCGAGCCCGATCAGCCGCGTGCCTTTTTCAACCATATGGGGTATATCTGTTAGCTGATTGACGCTCATTGACCGACTCGGGGAAGAGAACGCGACCTTGCGGGGGATCTGCCGCCATCAGGAAGCCGATGGGGCGAGGGATGTCCAAAGAAATAGCAGGTGAATGCCCATTTTCTGCTCATTAGCACCCTGTACAAGCAAGCTAAATATACCACATTTGAGTACAAATGCCTCTCCTATCGCCAGCCCGTCCCTGCGCGGGCCGATCTCGGGCCAAGGGAAACAAGACATTGCGCCGGTGCAAACTTCGTCCGCCACAGGTGTTGTGTGAGAGCAACACCAATGGTCCGCATCTTGCCACCTGCTGCGGTCGAGGCGCCAGAACAGAAGCTCCGTGATGAGGTGGCGCGACGATCAATAGCGAAGGGATTACAAGATGTTTGATACGAGGCGGCTGCTTCCGATCGCCGCGGTTCTTTTGGCGGGCACGGCCCCCGCGTGGGCGCAGACCGAAACGGAAACGCCAGCGACCCCCACCGAAGAACCGGCAGCGCAGGCAGAAGAAACGGACGACTGGTTCCCCGGTACGATTGCCGGGACCGTGGCGTTGACATCGGACTACATGTTCCGCGGTATTTCCCAGACCGACAACAACCCGGCCGTGCAAGGTAGTCTGGAGTATTCCTACGACACCGGATTCCATGGCATCACACCGTACCTCGGCTTCTGGGGATCGAACGTCGATTTCAATGATGGCGATACTGCGACAGTTGAGGTCGATACGCTGTTCGGGTTCCGCGGCGACCTCTTTGATACCGGCGTAAGCTGGGATCTTGGCGGTATCTACTACGCCTATCCTGGCGCCGGTCGGCTAGACGGCGAATCCAGTAACTACAACTATTGGGAAATCCCGGTAAAGCTGACATACTCTCCGATTGAAGATCTGGTAAGCGTTGGCGCCGCCTACTACTATTCGCCTGACTTTTTCGCCGGCACCGGTCATGCGCATTACGTCAATGGTAACGTGAAGGTCACGCCACCGGTTCCATACGTGGATCTGGCTCTGTTCGCTGGGGTCGGATACCAGAACATTGAAGACTCGAAGGATTACACCGACTGGACCCTGGGCGGCACGGTCACCTTCAAGGGTGTGGACTTCACGATTGCTTACACCGATACCAACCTGACGCAGGCTGATCTCGGTGGCAATAAGCTCTCGGATGCGCGCGTCGTCTTCACGGTTGGCGCGGCGTTCTGATCGGCAAGGGGAATTGTGGGGGTGGAGGCTTCCGCACAGGAAGTCTCCCCGCCAGCCGATGCTGACCGGCATTAATACTGGTTCATGGCCGCCGCCGCGGATGCGATCTTCTGGAGCAGATCGGGGCAATCCATCTTGTCCATGACGATCTCGATGATCGTCAACCGGTCGCGGCAGCGGTCCGCCTCCATCAGCCCATGCTCCAGCTCATCCTCGGTGGCTACCCGCAGGCCGATCGCGGTCCCTCCGAAAAGCTGGGGCAGGCGATGGTAATGCCACGGCTGGATGTCATTGTAGCCCTGGGTTGAACCGCGGATGACCCGCTCGACGGTGTAGCCGGCGTTGTTCAGAATCAGGACAACACCCGCCGCGTTGTGACGCAGCAGGGTCGATAACTCCTGCGCGGTGAACTGCAGGGCGCCGTCGCCGATCAGCAGAACGGTGCGACGGCGTGGCGCGGCCAGCGCCGTCCCGACCATGGCGCCCAGGGTGTAGCCGATCGAAGCCCAGAGCAACTGGCTGATGAACGTAGCCGCGGGCGGAAGCGGTATGGTCGCTGCGCCGAACAGCGCGGTCCCGGCTTCCGCCAACACCACATCGTCCCCGTCCACAAAGCGCGACAGTCGGTACCAGAGCCGGCGTTGCGTGATCGGCGCGCCGGGCTGCGTCACGAACGGGCTGGCAAATCCAGGATCCACACGGCGTGCCGCCTGCTCAAACTCCAGGCTCGAGCGATCGCGCCGGCGCAGACGCTGCGAGAGCAGCGGCAGCACGTCCCGCATTGCCACCTTTTCGTACAGTGCCCGCCGAACCCGCAGAAAGGCACCGCGCACTTCGATGGTTCGCGCCGGATCGAGCTTGGCGGAGAATCCGCCGGTGTTGAAGTCGCTCAGAAGCGTGCCGATGGTGAGGATGGCGTCGGCGTCCTCGATCCGCGATCGAACGAAATCATTGCTCATCGCGCCGTTGTAGAGACCGATGTACTGAGGGTGCGTTTCCTCCAGCAGGCCCTTGCCCATGATCATCGTCGCCCACGGATAGCCTGTCGCATCGAGCAGGCCGCGCAAGGCCGTTTGCATCCGATACCGGTCGACGCCCACGTCGGCGAGCACCGCCGGCCGCTCGGCCGACTCAAGAAAATCCACGGCCGCCGCGATCGCTTCAGCCAACGCGTCCGGGTCGCTGGTATAGTCCCAGGCGGGCAGCGGACTGTTCGGCGATTTGATGCGTGCCGAGGCCACATCGGCGGGCAGCGAGAGGTAGACAGGCTGCTTGCGGCGCAGGCAGATGGTCAAAACCCGGTCGATTTCGGCCGCGGCGTTTTCCCTTGTCAGGTAGGCCTGAGCTGCGGTGACGCGCTCGTACATCCGGGCGAATACCGAGAAATCTCCCGTGCCCAGGGTGTGATGCATCATGGCGCCGCTTCCCTGG
>DAIQPV010000151.1:0-2794 GCA_036787145.1 Rhodospirillales bacterium | reverse complement strand
TGGACCGCCAGGGACGGTGCGCCGGTAATCGCCACCACCGGCACATACTCGGCGAAAGAGCCGGCGATGCCGTTGATTGCGCTGAGTTCGCCGACGCCGAAGGTGGTCACCACCGCGCCGAGGCCGGAGATGCGGGCGTAGCCGTCGGCTGCGTAGGCCGCATTGAGTTCATTGCAGGTGCCGACCCAGGTTATGCGGGGGTCGGCCTCGACCTGGTCGAGAAAGCTCAGATTGTAGTCTCCCGGCACCCCGAAGGCGTGCCGAAGGCCAGCCTCGGCCAGCCTGCGCAGGAGATATTCGCCAACGGTGATCCTCTGCAATTCCGATCCTCCAGCGCTCGGCGCACGCCCGGCAGGAGTCAGCTCCGGACAACGCGCTGCGCATTCCGTGTTGTCCAAGCATACCGCTGCGCGGGGCGCGCGTGCATCTTGCGAAGTCGGGTCAGCCCCCGCTACGCTGGCTCTTCCCTCCCACCATCGAGAGAGGCGAGATGTCGTCCGCTGTTGTCGTCCATTGCGAGGGGTTGGAAGTGCCGCTGCGGGCGGGACCGGACCTTGCGGATATCACCCCGCAGCTGGCCCGGATCATCGCCGCTTCCGGGGTCCGGAGCGGCAGCGCGCATCTTTCCGCCGTCGGCTCTACCGCCTCGCTGACGACCATCGAGTACGAACCCGGGGCCGTTGAGGATCTGAAGCAGGCGATCCGCCGGCTGGCGCCGCCTGAGGCTTCCTACCACCACGAATTGACCTGGCACGATGGCAATGGTCACAGTCATGTGCAGGCAGCGCTGCTCGGGCCATCCGTGGTCGTGCCAATCCGCGACGGCCGCGCCAAACTGGGCACCTGGCAGCAGGTCGTCCTGATCAATCACGACATCCACGCGCGGCGACGTGCCGTCGAAGTGACCGTGATCGGCGAAAGCTAGAGAGGCGCCGCCGCTGCCGCCAATTAGAATTCGTCGAGCCCGCCCAGGTCCATATCGCCCATTTCCATGTCCTCGGGCATCTCCTCGCTGGCCAGGTCCGGCGCGGGCTCGCTGGCGGCCGCTTCCGGGGCGAGCATGTTCATGAGGACGTTGCCCAGCACGACGCCGCCGGCAACGCCCACCGCCGTTTGCAACGCACCGCCGAGGAAGCCGCCGCCCGAACGTCCGCGCGGTTGGTTGTAGGCGGCTATACGGGGATCGACGCCTGGGGCAGGACCCCGCCGGGGCGGTGCCTGTCGATCGCCGCCGCCGAACAGCCCGCCGAGAAACCCGCCGGAGGATGCCGGACGACGCGCCAGGTCCGCCTCCAGCTCCTCGATCCGTCCCTGAGCTGCCGTCAGCGCCTGTTCCTGGACGACGATGGCCTGCGCCATGTAGTAAGTTGCTGCCGGCTGAGCGGCGATGTGCTGCCGGATGCGTGCCTCGGCCTGCGCGTCCCGCGGGGCGGAACCGGCTTCCGCCTGCTTGACTTTGCCGAAGAGCTCATCGATCACTTGCCGCTCGGTGTCGTCCATCTCTGTCTCCTCTCTCAACCCGCGTTGCTCCTGGATATGGCTCCGAACAAGGACTGATCAAGGCTGCCCGGGCTTCAGCGGGAGCGTGGAACGGTTTCCTCCCGCGGACGTTTAGCGCAAACCATCAACCCGAGACGGTCAGTAATGTCCACAGCTCCCGATGTCAGCGATCAGCAGCACCTCGACCGGCACCTTGATGCCCTGCAGGCGAGACTCCCCCACCATTTTGCCGACTGGCTGGACCGCCTGCGTCAGCCGCGGGCGCGGTGGATCCGGGTGCCGGCGGGGATCCTGCTGATCTGCGGCGGGTTGCTGTGGTTCCTTCCCGTCCTCGGCTTCTGGATGCTGCCGCTCGGGCTGGTGCTGCTGGCGATCGACATCCCTCAGCTTCAGCGACCGCTGGCGCGCTTGCTCAATTGGGTCGAAGAGCGGTGGCTGGCGCGAAAGAAAAAATCCTGAGCCCCGGGGGCAATCAGGGCTAACGGCAGCAACGGGGGACCGCCGCGGCCGCGAGCAGCCGGTTGAGATCGAGATGCTGTTCCAAGTGAGCGGCGAGTTCGTCCAGGGTTCGCTCTACCTCCATCTCCCACAGCAGGCCTCCGGCGCGACCGGAACGGAGGCCTGCGAGATAGCTCGTGCGGAAGTCGTTGGAGGCAAACAGGCCGTGCAGATAACACCCCTCAACCCGCCCGTCGGGGCTGACCGCACCTTCCGGCCCTGCTGCAAGCTGCAGCATCGGCCGGGCCAGGCCGCCGCCCGTCGTCCGCCCGATATGCATTTCATAGCCCCGCACCGCGGCACCGGAGGCCGCATCGCACCCAGCCGCCTCGATAAGGGTTTTCTCGGGGCCGAATTCGGTCTCGATATCCAGCAGGCCAAGCCCCGGAACCGCACCGGGCGGCCCCTCGATCCCAAGCGGATCGCTGATCCGCGTCCCCAGCATCTGGTAGCCGCCGCACAGGCCGAGAACCCGGCCTCCCCGGCGCAGATGAGCCGCAATGTCGATGTCCCAGCCCTCCTGGCGCAAGACGGCAAGGTCGGCGATGGTGGCCTTCGATCCCGGCAGAACGATCAGATCGGCATTTCCCGGCAGCGCCTGCCCGCCGGGAATGAACGTGACCGACACATCGGGTTCGGCCGCCAGGGGATCGAGGTCGTCGAAGTTGGCGATTCGGGGCAGGCGAGGGACGACAACCTGAATCGGGCGGGAGTCCGCTCTCTCCTTCGTTGAATCCAGGACGACGGCATCTTCGGCGGGGAGCCGGGACGCCGCTTCGAACCAGGGCACGACGCC
>DAIQPV010000150.1:0-7523 GCA_036787145.1 Rhodospirillales bacterium | reverse complement strand
GGCGTTCCCGCGATTATCTGCGCTAAGGGGATCGAACAGAAAACGGGGGTTCTCCTGGGTCAGGTGGTCGAACAAATACTTCCCGGCGTGCCTGTCTGCGTTCTGTCCGGGCCGAGCTTTGCGGCCGAGGTGGCACGGGAGATGCCAACCGCGCTGACGTTGGCGTCCGCCGAGGCGTCGCTTCGTCATGCCCTGCCCGAGGCGCTCGGGACGCCGACCCTGCGCATCTATTCATCCGATGACGTCGTTGGTGCGCAGGTCGGCGGCGCCATCAAGAACGTGATCGCGATCGCGTGCGGCATCATTGTCGGACGCCGCTTCGGCGACAATGCGCGTGCGGCTTTGATCACCCGGGGACTGGCGGAGATGGCGCGTCTGGCGGCCGCGCTTGGCGCAAGGCCGGAAACGCTCACGGGGTTGACGGGGCTGGGGGATTTGGTGCTGACATGCAATGCGATGCAGTCACGCAACTTCTCCCTCGGCGTGGCGCTGGGGGAGGGCCGGGCGCTGGCGGACGTGCTGGGCGAACGGATCACCGTTGCCGAGGGTGTGCACACCGCCGCCGTTGCCGTCCAACTGGCGGCCGGGCTGCACGTCGATATGCCGATCTGCACGGCGGTCGATGCGGTGCTGAATCGAGGAGCCGATCTCGACGGGACCATCGAAGGCTTGCTGGCGCGCCCCCGCAAGGCGGAGGTTTTTGCGGCCTGAGCACAGCGGGTGCGGCTTTCCCGCCTGCCGCCGGCGCGGAAGTGACCTCAACAAGGCGGTAACCGGAGGGAGACACGTCGTCATGCATTTCGTGTTCTATTGCAAGGACAAGCCCGGCAGCGAGCAGGTGCGGATCGCCAACCGCGCGGCGCACCTGGACTACCTGGAAGCCCATAAGGCGCAGTTGTTCTGCGCAGGCCCGCTGCTGGCGGCAGGCGGCAGCGCCGGTGCGGCGATGGTAGGCAGTCTCCTCGTGCTCGACCTGGCGGACCAGCAGGCGGCGGACGCCTTTGCTGCCGGCGATCCCTATGCAAAGGCGGGACTGTTCGAGAGCGTCTCGATCCATCCCTGGCGCAAGGTCCTGCCGAAGTAGCCGGCCTCACCTGTCGGGCGGGCGCGGCGCGCGCAGTGTCGGCCGATGACACCGCTGGACCCGTCAGCGGCGGCCTTTACCGCCGGGTGCGCGTTTGCCACAGTGGCCCGATGCGCCTGATGCGGTTCCGTGCCGCTGTCCTTGCCGTCTTCCTCGCCGTTGTCCTCGCCGATCCGCGGCCGGCCGTGGCGCTGCCGTGTCACGGCGACGAGGTGGCAGCCGGGGAAGCTGAGCACGGTGATGCTCCCCTGCGGGACGGCGCGGGGTTTTCCGATGGTGATCGCATCGCGTGGCACGCCAGCCCGCGAGCCGCCTGCGCGGCGGACGCGTCCTGCCGCGGCTGCGATGCGGCGTGTGCCGCGGCGTGCATGCGCGGCACCACCGCCCCGGCGCTACTTCCAGCCGTCCTGAGCATCCTTTCCTGCCGCGACATGCGCGCCCCGGCCCTCTCCAACAGGTGCGCGCATCGCGCGTCCTGGCCTCCCGAGCCGCCGCCGCCCCGCAGGGCGTGACGGAGGAGCACCCGCCGACCCAACGGGCTGGTCCGGGTGCCTGTCACGCGTTTCATAACAATAGGGATTTACCTGCGATGAGCATGACTCATTACATGGAGCTGCTCGCCCAGAACCAGCCGTGGAATCTGCTGATCTTCATGGCTGTTCCGATCGTTCTGGCGGAGACGGTGGTCGTCACCGAGTTCTACGTTCTCTACACGCGCAACTTTGAAGGGTTGGTGCGTGCGATCAACCGCTGGGCGGGGATCTTCGTCGGCTTTTATTTCCTTGCCGTCGTAATCTATCTGCTGCCGACGGCGGTGCTGCCGCTCTCGACCGGTGGCGGCTGGCGGGGGCCGATCGATGTGGCGGCTGTCGGCTTCTATCTGGCCGGCGTCGTGCCGCTGCTGGGGATCGCCCTGCTCGAGGTCGGCGTGATCGCGCCGCACAGCCCGCCCGAACGCAAGCTGATGATCCACGCCTGCCTGGTTGCGCTGTTCCTCGTGCTCGGTCACATCGCCATGGTGTTCGGCATGCTGGATCCGGCGCTGTTCGGTTCCGCCGCAACAACGCCGGTGATGCACGGCCACTGAAGCATCGTCATATGGATAGCGTCGGCGCCGTCGGGCCCGGCGCTATCCTGCCGGCGAAGCAGGTTCGCATGAAAGCTGCGTTCGCTGCCAATCAGGTGGAGGGGCGACATGAGCGAGTGGCTGGTCAAGTCCGAACCGGGCGCCTGGTCCTGGCAGCAGCAGGTCGCGGCGGGGGTCACAAATTGGGATGGCGTCCGCAATGCTCAGGCGTCAAACAATCTGAAGGCGATGCAGGTCGGCGACCGCGCGTTCTTCTACCATTCGGGAGAAGAGCGCCGCATCGTCGGCGTCGTCGAGGTCGTCCGGCCGTATTACCTGGATGAACGGGATCCGTCGGGACGCTACGGCATGGTGGACGTGCGGACCCTCGCCGCCCTGCCTCATCCCATCACGCTGGCCGCGATCAAGCAGGATCCGCGGCTGCAGCACCTGGCACTGGTGCGCCAGTCGCGGCTGTCCGTCATGCCGATCGATGCCGAGGCCTGGGCGGTCATCGCCGCCATGGGAGGGCTGGCGGATTGACCGGGCGGACGCTCTGCCGGCTCAACGATATTCCCCCCGACGGGTCGGCAGGTTTCACGCTGGCGGCGGACAAAGGCGACGAGCCGCTCGCGATCATGGCGGTGCGCGCCGGCGATCAGGTCTACTGCTACGTCAACGTCTGCCCTCACTGGGGCGCGCCGCTGGACATCACGCCCGGCCGCTTCCTCGACCGCAGCGGCCGGCACATCCTCTGTTCCACCCACGGCGCGCTGTTCCGCATCACCGATGGACGGTGCATCAAGGGTCCCTGCCTGGGCGCCAGTCTCGTTCCCGTTCGCTGTCATATCGACGCCGCGAGCGACGTTATCCTCGATTGACGCTCGCGCCGATTGCGGCTACCCGTATCTCCAACGCGTCTGTAATTCCGTGTTTTAACGATAAGGCCCGACTTTGCGTGGTGCGCCGCCGGGCAGCATCGCGTGCTTGGCCCCCAATAAAAAAACAATCCGTGATGTCGATAGAGGGAGGTGAGACTGACCATGACCGACGAACAACTATTTCCGGTGCCCGAAGGCATCGCCAAGACGGCGTGGATCGATAACGCGAAATATCTGGCGTGGTACCAACAATCGGTTGAAAATCCTGAAGCGTTCTGGGCTGAACATGCCAAGCGGCTCGACTGGATCAAGCCCTTTTCTCAGGTGAAGGACGTGAGCTTCAGCGCTCCGAACGTCCACATCAAGTGGTTTGCGGACGGCAGCCTGAATGTTTCCGCCAATTGCCTCGATCGCCATCTGGCCAAGCGCGGCGATCAGACGGCGATTTTGTTCGAAGGCGATGACCCGTCGGTCTCAAAGGCGATCACCTACCGGCAACTGCACGAGCAGGTTTGCAAATTCGCCAATGTTCTGAAAGGTCTGGGCGTCAAGAAGGGCGACCGGGTGACACTCTATCTGCCGATGATCCCGGAACTGGCGGTCGCCATGCTGGCGTGCACGCGGATCGGCGCCGTTCATTCGATCGTTTTCGGCGGCTTCTCGCCGGACTCTATCGCCAACCGCGTCCAGGACTGCGATTCAACCCTTCTCGTTACCGCCGATGAGGGCCTGCGCGGCGGCCGCAAGGTGGGGTTGAAGGCGAATGTTGATCAGGCACTGACCACGTGCCCGACGGTCGGCAAGGTCGTTGTGGTCAAGCATACGGGCGGCGCCTGCAACATGCAGGACGGGCGGGATCTGTGGTGGAAAGAATTGATGGACGCGGCCTCCGCCGACTGCCCCCCGGAGGAAATGAACGCCGAAGATCCCCTGTTCATTCTCTATACGTCAGGATCGACCGGAAAGCCGAAAGGCGTTTTGCACACCACGGGTGGCTACCTCGTCTATGCCTCGATGACCCACCAGTACGTTTTCGACTACCACGAGGGCGATATCTACTGGTGCACCGCCGATATCGGCTGGGTCACCGGCCACAGCTACATCATTTACGGGCCGCTCGCCAACGGGGCGACGACGGTGATGTTCGAAGGTGTGCCGAACTATCCGGATGCCTCGCGCTTCTGGCAGGTGGTGGACAAGCACAAGGTCAATATCTTCTACACCGCGCCGACTGCCATTCGTGCCTTGATGCGCGAAGGCGAGGCATTCGTGCAGAAGGCATCCCGCAAGTCGCTGCGAATCCTGGGGTCGGTGGGGGAGCCGATCAATCCGGAAGCCTGGATGTGGTATTACAGCGTTGTCGGGGAACAGCGGTGCCCGATCGTCGATACCTGGTGGCAGACGGAGACGGGCGGAATCCTGATCACCCCGTTGCCCGGAGCCACAGTTCTGAAACCGGGATCCGCCACGCGTCCGTTCTTCGGCGTGCAGCCGAGCATCGTCGATGCCGACGGCAAGGTGCTCGAAGGGGCGACGACCGGTAATCTCTGCATCGACGATGCCTGGCCCGGCATGATGCGGACGGTGTATCGCGATCATGACCGCTTCGTGCAAACCTACTTCTCAACGTACCAAGGCAAGTACTTCACGGGGGACGGCTGTCGGCGCGACGAGGACGGCTACTACTGGATCACCGGACGGGTCGATGACGTGATCAACGTGTCGGGTCACCGCATGGGCACCGCCGAGGTGGAAAGCGCGCTGGTTGCCCACCCGAAGGTCGCGGAAGCGGCGGTCGTCGGTTTCCCGCACGATATCAAGGGCCAGGGTATTTACGCCTACGTTACCCTGAACGCCGGGGAGGTTGCCTCGGAGGAGCTCCGCAAGGAACTGGTCAACTGGGTGCGCAAGGAGATTGGCCCAATCGCCTCACCGGACGTCATTCAATGGGCGCCGGGGCTGCCGAAAACGCGTTCCGGCAAGATCATGCGCCGCATTCTGCGCAAGATCGCCGAGAACGACACGGGCTCCCTGGGTGATACGTCGACGCTGGCCGATCCCACCGTCGTTACGGATCTGATCGAGAACCGCGCCAGCGCCTAGCCGCGACCAGCGGATCTGGCTACCCCTGCAGGGCGCAATCTTTCGGGACTGCGCCCTTAATTTTCCCCACTTAGGTATAATTAGGTTGCCTTGAACGGGGTATTTGCCTAGATTGAGACGCACGAGCAGGGGGCTCCTCGTCACGTGCGGGCTTGTAGGGGCAGACAATTGCAGTGAGCAGCGACGCGTCGCCGCACCACAGCGATACCGACCTGCGCAATGCGTCGACCACCGCCGGTCATGTTATCGTTGGCCACCTTCTGGCAGCTTCCCTGACCCTCCTTACGGTCATCGCGGTTCTGCTTTATCTGGAGGGGACCGGCCGTGAGCTGGTCCACAGCAGCGGCGCCCCCGCGCTGGGAGCGGGCGGAATCGACACTTGGCGTCCGCCGCTCGAGGGGCTGCAAACGCGTGATTTTCCGGCGCCGCTCTCCGCCCGGGCCGCTTTTGACCCTGCCGAAGAGCACCTGATTTCCGCCCGAAGCCCGTTCCCGGCGCCATTCACAACAAGCCTGGGGCCCGACGGCTATCAATGGACCATGCCCGACGTCGGCGAGGCTTCCACGATATCCCCGCGGACGGGATGCATTCTGGTTCTCGCCGCCGGCCTCCTCAGCCTGGCGGCAATCTATTCTGCGCTTCTCAGCCGGGAAGCCGAACGCAGGGCCGGCATCACCGCCGCGCTGCAGGCGAGCGAGCGGAAATTGCGCGAGCAGTTGTCGTTCAACGAAAGCTTGCTCCATGGGTTGCCGGTCCCCGTCTTCGTGAAGGACGCAGCCGGCCGGTATATCGCCTGCAATGACGCCTTCGCCGGCGCGGTGGGACTGGCTCGCTCCTCGATCCTGGGCCGCGCGGTCGAGGACATTCTCCCGCCCAGGTTCTCTTCCCTCCATCAGGCGATGGACGGGTCCGCGCTCTCGCAGTGGCGCCCCCAGCAATATGAGGCGGCGAGTACCTTCGGCGGTATTCTCGGCCACTGGTTGATCTTCAAGTCGCCGTTCTCGGTCGGCGGCAAGGACGGCGTCATCGGTGTTGCGCTGGATATCAGCGACCGCAGGCACGCCGAGGAAGCGCTGAAGCGATCCCATCAGTTCTTCGAGCGAACCCTCAACACCATTCCGCAGCCGGTTTTCGTCAAGAACTTCCAGCACCGGTTTGTCTTTGTGAACGATGCGGCCTGTCTTTTTCTGGGGTTTTCGCGCGAGCAGATGCTGGGGCGCACCGACTATGACCTCTTTCCGATCGGGCAGGCCGACAAGTTCGCGGCGCTGGACCAGCAGGTTTTCGCCACCGGGGAGAGCAACCTGGAGGAGGCGACGATCACCGACGCCGGCGGGACGGAGCACGTTGTTCTGATCACCAAGGCGGTTTTCGACGACGATGCCGGCCGCCCGGTGCTCGTCGGTGTCCTCACCGACATTACGGAGCGCAAGAGGGCGGAAGAGCTCCTGCAGATCGGTGCCGAGGTTTTCGAGCACAGCTCCGAAGGGATCATGATCACTGACGACCGAGCCCGCATCCTCATGGTCAACGACGCGTTCGTTCGCATCACCGGCCTCGCCGAGGCCGAAGTTCTTGGGCGGGATGCCCGCGTCGTCGGTTCGGAACAACTGAACAGTGCGTTCTTCCGCTCGGTCTACCGCCGCCTGAAAAGGCACGGCTTCTGGAAGGGCGAAGTGGTCAATCGCCGCAGAAACGGCGAGCTCTACGTGGTGGAAATGCCTGTTTGCGCCGTCCGCGATGACGCCGGCCGGGTCCTGCGGTACATCGCTATGCTGACCGACATTACCCAGCGGAAACATTCCGAAGCGCGGGTCAACTACTTGGCGGAACACGACTTCCTGACCGGCTTGGCCAACCGCGCGCTGCTGCACGTCCGCGCCGAGCGGGCGGTGCTTGAGGCGCAGCGCTCCGGAACGAAGGTGGCGGCACTGCTGCTTGATCTCGATGATTTCAAGCTCATCAACGATACCTGGGGACATGCGGTCGGCGACCTGCTGGTCCAGCACGTCGCCCAATGCCTTACGGAGGTGGTTCGCGAAATTGATACTGTCGCCCGGTTTGGCGGCGACGAGTTCGTCGTCCTGTTGCCCGACGTGGACGAGCGCGGAGACATGGGCATGATGGCGCTTGCAATTTCCAGTGCGCTGGCAAAGCCGCTGATCACCGACAGCCTGTGCATTCACGTCGGTGTCAGTTGCGGCATCGCCATTTACCCGGACGACGCAGGCAATGTCGATGGGCTGTTCCGCGCCGCGGACGCAGCCATGTACCGGGCGAAACAGCGATCGCGCCCGAACAGCGCGGCGTCAGCCCCGGGCGTCCGGCCCGGCCTTGCGAACGTGCCGACCGTCATGGCGGGCGGCATTCGAACCAGAGGCAACTGCTC